>NZ_JBEZLP010000034.1:0-119792 GCF_040652195.1 Streptomyces sp. NPDC048278 | reverse complement strand
CGGTTACATTCCGAACCCGGAAGCTAAGCCTTACAGCGCCGATGGTACTGCAGGGGGGACCCTGTGGGAGAGTAGGACACCGCCGAACAATTCTTCAAAGGGTTGGATCTGGAACTTCGGTTCCGGGTCCAACCCTTTTTTGTTTTGCGTAACGTGTCGTTCACGTTCCGCGCCGAGCATCCCAGCATGGGTACTGCTGCAATGCTCAGGGCCGCCGGTGTCGGAGTCGGCGACGAGGTCATCGTGCCGGCCTTCGGGAACGTCGAAGTCGCCGAGGCCGTGACACTGGCCGGTGCGCTTCCGGTGTTCGCCGACATAGATCCGCTGACCTACTGCCTCGACGCGAGGGCGGTGGAGGCAGCCGTAACTGCCCGTTCTGCGGCGGTCGTTGTCGTGCACCGGTTCGGACGGTGGGCCGACGTCCGGCGGTTGCGCGAGCTGGGGCAGCGGCACGGGCTGCTGGTGCTGGAGCAGGGCGAGTCGGAGGCTCCGTACGACGAGATCGCGCAGCGCCGGCAGCGGGCCACCTACCTCGATGCGAAGCTGCGCGGTGTGCGGACGCCGGACGGCGGCGACGGGCACACCTACCAGCAGTACGTCGTGCGGGTGCCGGGGAACGGCCGGCCCGACCGGGACGCCTTCGCTCGGGCGCTGCGGGGCAAGGGAGTTGACTGCCGGGTGCCGGTGAAGACGCCGGTGCACCGACTGCCGGAATTCCGGCGCTGTGTCTCCCTGCCGGAAACCGAGGTGGCCGCGGACGTGACGCTGGCGCTGCCCGTGGACGCCGCGTTGACGAAGCGGGAGATGCAGCGGATCGTGTCCGCCTGCAATGCCCTCGGCGGACTGCTTCAGGCCGCCTACTGAACGAGTTTGGGAACTCGGGTCTGTTCGGGGTATGATCTATTCCGTTGCCACGGGGGAAACCTCGAAAAGGCGACAGGCCCCCATAGCTCAGTCGGCAGAGCGTCTCCATGGTAAGGAGAAGGTCAACGGTTCGATTCCGTTTGGGGGCTCCGCTGAAAAGGCCCCGCCCTTATGGGCGGGGCCTTTCTCATGCCCTGCTTCCCCTGCCCTCTCAGTCCTTCTGAAGGCCGGGGACCCGCATCGCCAGAATGGCCATATCGTCGGACGGGGCGTCGGACGCGAAGCGCTCCACCGCGCGCATGATGCGTGCGGCGACGGCGCCCGCCGTCAGGCCCGTACAGGTGGTCAGGACGTCCGCGAGTCCGTCGTCGCCCAGCATGCGCGTGCCCTCCCGGCGTTCCGTCACGCCGTCGGTGACGCAGAGGAGGACGTCGCCCGGGTCGAGAGTGACCGTCTGCTCGTACAGCTCCAGGTCCTCGATGACGCCGAGGAGGGGCTGGGGTTCGGCGGCGGCCTCGACCGTGCCGTCCTGGCGGAGGCGCAGCGGGAGCGGGTGGCCGGCGCAGACGACCTTCATCTCGGCGCTGCCGTCCTCCTGGGGGCGCATCTCGCCGTACAGGAGGGTCAGGAAGCGGCTGCGGGCTCCCTCGTCCAGGATGGCCGAGTTGAGGCGCTCCAGGACGGCGGGGCCGCTGAGGCCCTCGCGGGCCAGGAGGCGGAGCGCGTGCCGGGCGAGGCCGGTGACCGCGGCTGCGTTGGGGCCCGTACCGCAGACGTCGCCGATGGCGAAGCCGTACGCGTTGTCGGCGATGGGGAAGACGTCGTAGAAGTCGCCGCCGACCTCGTTGCCCTCGCCGGCCGCGCGGTAGATGACCTCGACCTCCATGCCCTCGATGTGCGGGGTGCCCGGGGGCAGGAGGCTGCGCTGGAGGGCCTGGCTGATGGCCGTGCGCTCCGAGTACAGGCGGGCGTTGTCCAGGGCCAGGGCGGCCCGGCGGGACAGGTCCTCGGCCAGTTCCAGGATCTCCTGGCGGAAGTGTTCGTCGGTGGGCTTGCCGAGGGTGAGCATGCCGATGACGCGGTTGCGGGCGACCAGGGGGAGGACGACGGTCTCGCCGCCCACGGCGGAGGCGGTGGCGAGCGTCGGGCCGATGCCGGCGGAGACCTGGCGGGTGGGGCCACCGGTCAGGCCGAGACTGCGCATGGAGCTGCGCAGGGCGGCCTGGTGGGCGTGCTCGCCGGGGGCGGTCCAGACGCGGGCGCCGGGCGTGGGTACCGGGTCCGGCGGGGGCACCTTGGCGAGCAACGACTTGATGCCGTCGATGAGTTCCTCGTCCTCGTGCAGGACGTACGACAGGTACGGGTCGGAGGCCTGGTCGGCGATGGTGTAGACGGCGCACCAGGTGGCAAGGGTGGGGACCGTCATCTGGGCCATCAGGGCGAGGGTCTGGTCGCGGTCCAGGGTGCCGGCGAGCAGGTCGGAGGCCTCGACGAGGAAGCTGAGCGAGCCGCGGCGCAGCCGTTCCAGCTCGCCCAGGCGGGCCGACTCGACGGCCAGGGCGATGCGGTCGGCGGCGAACTGGAGGCGCAGCGCCTCCTCGTTGGAGTACCGGCCCGGTGCCTCGGCCGCGACGCCCAGGGAGCCGGTGAGGCGGCCCTCGACCTTCAGCGGGACCGTGACGACCGAGCGCATGCCGGTGCCGGCCAGGAGGGGGACCGCGCCCGGAACGGCCGCCAGATCGTCGTGTACGGCCGGCATGCGGGCGGAGCCGTAGCGGCCGGGGCCGGCTTCCACGGGCACCCGTGCGAAGCGCTGGCGGGCGGACGGGAGGCCGGTGGAGGCGCGGACCTCCAACTCGGTCTCGTCGTCGGTGGCGAGGAGCAGGAACGCGGAGTCGCCGTCGAGCATGTCGCGGGCGCGTTCGACCGTGCGCTGGAGGAGGCCGTCGAGGTCGTCAGGGGCGGGGGAGCCGATGAACACCTCGAAGGGGTCGCTGTTCTGGCCGTCGGAGGCGCCGCCGGCGTCGGAGGCGGGGACGCGCAACGGGGTCTGCAGGACGGCCCGTTCGTGGTCGCGGACGAGCAGGCAGACGGTGGAGGGCTCGCCGCCGGTGTCGCGGACTCTCAGGTGCGAGGCGTAGACGGGGGTCACGCGGCCGTCGGCGCCGCGGATGCCGTAGCTGCCCTCCCAGCGGGAGAGCTGGAGGGCCTCGGCGATGCCGGTGCCGGTGCCGGGGGTGTGCGGCCAGGCGGCGAGGTCGCTGAGCGGCTTGCCGGTGACGTCGGCGGCGGCGTGGCCGAAGACCTCCTCGGCGTCCTCGTTCCAGGCCGAGATGGAGCCCTTGCGGTCGATCTGGACGACCGCGACCCGGACCCGGCCGTCGGCGAGAGGCAGCAGGTCGGCGGGGAGGGACGGGCCGGCCGCGCGGGTGCCCACCGGGCGTTCGGGGAGATCGAGCTGGAACCAGACATTTTTGTGCGTGGACGTGTACTCGACACCCCAGCGGGCGGCGAGGGCCGCGCACAACTGGAGTCCGCGTCCGCCCTCGCGGTCGGGGCTGCCCATGTTGACGGCGGAGCCCTGGAGCGGGACCTCGCGTTCCGGGTAGCGGTCGGCGACCTCGATGCGCACTCCGTCGTCCGTGCGCAGGCACAGCACGTCGGCGTGGGTGCCGGCGTGCACCACCGCGTTGGTCACGAGTTCGCTGGTGAGGACCACCGCATCGTCCACGACGTCGGCGAAGCCCCAGCCCTGGAGGGTGTCGCGGACGAAGGACCGGGCGGTCGCGACCGATCGCCCGACGGGCTCGAAGGTGGAGGCCGCGCGCGCGGTGATCACAGAACTCCCCGTCCGGGTCTCGACATGCGGGCCTGCCTGGCCGGGCTGGTGCCGCTGCTGCGGCATGCGCTCGCCCGTTGGCCGTGGCTCCGGGTTGTGTCCCCCGGGGATCACTCCGGTGGTCATGGTCTGCGGCCGCCCCTCCGAATGCCCGCTCGTTCTCGTGCCACCGCCCAGGCCGGACGGACCGGTGCGGCTGGACAGCCGCATGCAAGGTTACTTACCTTCGCCGTCCGAGCGGATGCCGGTCGCCAGTGTTTACGCCCCCAGGGTGTGCGGACGATGTGCGAAGCTGCCGAACTGTTATGGCCTGGTTGAGTGAGGGTGAAACACTGGGCAGGCTTGTGATGAAGGTCCGGTCAGCCCGAATGCGTTGCGTGTGCGGTGGGCAGCAGCCCCTGGTGTGGCCGGATGTCGTCTGGCAGAAATACGCAGCAGTAACCGGTACGCCGGAGTAAGCGGTACGCCGAGTATGGCGGTGTCCGAGCACAGCAGTAACGGTCGACCCCTGCGGGAGGGACACAGTGGAGTCTGGCGCAGCGGCGCGGGGCACTAGGGCGCGCGCGAAGGGCGGACCGTCCCTGAGCAGGCAGCGGGGCGGTGACGGGACCACCGCGGTGGACACGGCTTCGCTGAACCGGTTGCTGGTGGCGCTCGTGGCGATGCGGGACGGCAACTTCCGCAAGCGGCTCACGGTGTCCGGGGACGGCGTGATGTCGGAGATCGCGGCGGTCTTCAACGAGGTGGCCGACCGCAATCTCCACCTCACGGGTGAGCTGTCCCGGGTACGGCGTGTCGTCGGACGTGAGGGAAAGCTCACGGAGCGGCTGGAGACGGGCGCCTGTGAGGGCTCCTGGGCGGCGGCCGTCGACAACTCCAACGCCCTCGTGGACGACCTGGTACGGCCGGTCTCCGAGGTCGGCCGGGTCCTGACGGCGGTGGCCGAGGGCGACCTGTCGCCGCGGATGGAGTTGCGGTCGCCGTCGGCGGACGGGGCCGGGCATCCGCTGCGCGGTGAGTTCCTGAAGGTCGGCCGGACCGTCAACAACCTGGTCGACCAGTTGTCGACGTTCACCGACGAGGTCACGCGGGTGGCCAGCGAGGTGGGCACCGAGGGCAAGTTGGGCGGTCAGGCCCGGGTGCGCGGTATGTCCGGTTCGTGGCGGGACCTCACGGACTCGGTGAACACGATGGCGTACCGGTTGACGGCGCAGGTGCGGGACATCGCGCTGGTGACGACGGCGGTCGCCAAGGGTGACCTGTCGCGGAAGGTCACGGTTCAGGTCGCCGGCGAGATGCTGGAGCTGAAGGAAACCGTCAACACGATGGTGGACCAGCTGTCGGCGTTCTCCTCGGAGGTGACCCGGGTCGCCCGCGAGGTGGGCACGGACGGCATCCTGGGCGGTCAGGCGAACGTGCCGGGGGTGGCGGGGACGTGGAAGGAGCTCACCGACTCCGTCAACACGATGGCCGGCAACCTGACGGCCCAGGTGCGCGGGATCTCGGAGGTGACCACCGCGGTCGCCAACGGTGACCTGTCACGCAAGGTCACCGTTCCGGCGCGCGGTGAGGTCGCGCAGCTCGCCGAGACGATCAACCAGATGACCGAGACGCTGCGGATCTTCGCGGACGAGGTCACGCGTGTGGCCAACGAGGTCGGTGGCGAGGGGCGGCTCGGCGGGCAGGCGAACGTGCCGGGCGCGGCCGGTACCTGGAAGGACCTGACGGACTCCGTCAACACGGTCTTCCGGAACCTGACCACGCAGGTGCGCGACATCGCCGCGGTGACCACGGCGGTGGCCAACGGTGATCTGTCGCAGAAGGTCACCGTCGACGTGGCCGGCGAGATGCTGGAGCTGAAGAACACCGTCAACGGCATGGTTGATCAACTGTCGTCGTTCGGTGCCGAGGTCACCCGGGTGGCCCGGGAGATCGGTGTCGAGGGTGAGCTGGGCGGTCAGGCGCAGGTGGCCGGGGCCGCCGGTACCTGGAAGGACTTGACCGACTCCGTCAACACCGCGTTCCGCAACCTCACGGGCCAGGTCCGCAACATCGCCCAGGTGACGACGGCGGTGGCCAACGGTGATCTGTCGCAGAAGGTCACGGTCGACGTCTCCGGCGAGATGCTGAAGCTGAAGAACACCGTGAACACGATGGTGGACCAGCTCTCCAGCTTCGCCGACCAGGTGACGCGGATGGCCAGGGACGTGGGCACCGAGGGCCGCCTCGGCGGCCAGGCGCGCGTGGACGGCGTGTCGGGCACCTGGAAGGAGCTGACGGACTCCGTCAACTTCATGGCCGGCAACCTGACCTCGCAGGTGCGGCAGATCGCCCAGGTGACGACGGCGGTGGCGCGGGGCGACCTGTCCCAGAAGATCGACGTCGACGCGCGCGGCGAGATCCTCGAACTGAAGAACACGATCAACACGATGGTTGATCAACTGTCCGCCTTCGCCGACCAGGTCACCAAGGTGGCCCGTGAGGTGGGTACGGAGGGCCGGCTGGGCGGTCAGGCGCAGGTGCCCGGTGTGGCCGGTGTGTGGCGGGACCTGACGGACTCCGTGAACGGCATGGCCGGCAACCTGACGGCCCAGGTCCGCAACATCGCCCAGGTGGCCACCGCGGTGGCCCGGGGTGACCTCTCCCAGAAGATCACCGTGGACGCGCGCGGTGAGATCCAGGAGCTGAAGAACACCCTGAACACGATGGTCGACCAGCTGTCGTCGTTCGCCCAGGAGGTCACGCGCGTGGCGCGCGAGGTGGGCACCGAGGGCATCCTCGGCGGCCAGGCCGAGGTGCAGGGGGTCGCGGGCACCTGGAAGGACCTCACCCAGTCCGTGAACTTCATGGCGAACAACCTGACCATCCAGGTGCGCAACATCGCCGAGGTCACGACCGCGGTCGCCAAGGGCGACCTGTCGAAGAAGATCACCGTTGACGCGAAGGGCGAGATCCTCGAACTCGTCACGACGGTCAACACCATGGTCGACCAGCTGTCGAGTTTCGCGGAGCAGGTGACCCGGGTGGCCCGTGAGGTGGGCACCGAGGGCATCCTGGGCGGTCAGGCGCGCGTTCCGGGTGTCACGGGCATCTGGAAGGACCTCAGCAACAACGTGAACCAGATGGCCAACAACCTGACCATGCAGGTGCGGAACATCTCCCAGGTGTCGGCGGCGGTCGCCAACGGCGACCTGACCCGGCAGGTCACCATCGAGGCCAGCGGCGAGGTTGCCCAGCTCGCCGACACCATCAACCAGATGGTGAAGACGCTGAGTTCGTTCGCCGACCAGGTCACCAAGGTGGCCCGCGAGGTGGGCACGGACGGCATCCTGGGCGGTCAGGCGCATGTACCGGGTGTGGCGGGTACGTGGAAGGACCTCACCGAGTCGGTGAACCAGATGGCGTCCAACCTGACCGGTCAGGTGCGCAACATCGCGATGGTCACGACGGCCATCGCCAAGGGTGACCTGACCAAGAAGATCGACATTGACGCGCGCGGCGAGATCCTCGAACTCAAGACGACGATCAACACGATGGTCGACCAGCTGTCCAGTTTCGCCGAGGAGGTCACCCGGGTCGCCCGCGAGGTGGGCACCGAGGGGGCGCTCGGCGGGCAGGCACGCGTGCGTGACGTCGACGGCACCTGGCGGGACCTCACCGAGTCCGTGAACGAGATGGCCGGGAACCTGACCCGGCAGGTGCGTGCCATCGCGCGCGTGGCGACCGCGGTGACCCGCGGCGACCTGAACCTGAAGATCGACGTGGACGCGTCCGGCGAGATCCAGGAACTCCAGGACTACATCAACAAGATGATCGCCAACCTGCGCGACACCACGGTGGCCAACCAGGAGCAGGACTGGCTCAAGGGCAACCTGGCCCGGATCTCCGCGCTGATGCAGGGCCGCCGCGACCTGGTGGACGTGGCCTCCCTGATCATGAGCGAGCTGACGCCGGTGGTGACCGCGCAGCACGGCGCGTTCTTCCTGGCGATGCCGCTGGTCGACGGCAAGGACGCGAACGCCGAGGACGAGGACGCGTACGAACTGCGCATGCTCGGGTCGTACGGCTACTCGATGGGCTCCATGCCGACGTCGTTCCGGCCCGGTGAGGCGCTGATCGGGACCGCCGCCCAGGAGAAGCGCACGATCCTGGTGGAGAAGGCGCCCACCGGCTACCTGAAGATCTCCTCCGGGCTCGGCGAGGCCCCGCCGGCGCAGGTGATCGTGCTTCCGGTGCTGTTCGAGGGCAAGGTGCTCGGCGTGATCGAGCTGGCGTCCTTCACGCCGTTCACGCAGATCCAGAAGGACTTCCTCAACCAGATCGCCGAGATGATCGCGACGAGCGTCAACACCATCTCCGTCAACACCAAGACCGAGGTGCTGCTGAAGCAGTCGCAGGAGCTGACCGAGCAGCTCCAGGAGCGGTCGGCGGAGCTGGAGAACCGGCAGAAGGCCCTCCAGGCGTCCAACGCCGAACTGGAGGAGAAGGCCGAGCTGCTGGCCCAGCAGAACCGGGACATCGAGGTGAAGAACACCGAGATCGAGGAGGCCCGGCAGGTCCTGGAGGAGCGCGCCGAGCAACTCGCGGTCTCCATGCGCTACAAGAGCGAGTTCCTCGCCAACATGTCGCACGAGCTGCGCACCCCGCTGAACTCGCTGCTGATCCTGGCCAAGCTGCTCGCCGACAACGCCGAGGGCAACCTGTCGCCGAAGCAGGTGGAGTTCGCCGAGACCATCCACGGCGCGGGCTCCGACCTGCTCCAGCTGATCAACGACATCCTGGACCTGTCGAAGGTCGAGGCGGGCAAGATGGACGTCTCCCCGACGCGGATCGCGCTCGTCCAGCTCGTGGACTACGTGGAGGCCACCTTCCGGCCGCTGACCGCGGAGAAGGGCCTGGACCTGTCGGTGCGGGTCTCGCCGGAGCTGCCGGCCACCCTGCACACGGACGAGCAGCGGCTCCTCCAGGTGCTGCGCAACCTGCTGTCCAACGCGGTGAAGTTCACCGACTCCGGCTCGGTGGAGCTGGTGATCCGGCCGGCCAGCGGCGATGTCCCGGTGGGGATCAGGGAGCAGCTTCTGGAGGCCGGTTCGCTCAGCGATCCGGACGCGCCGCTGATCGCTTTCTCGGTGACCGACACCGGTATCGGCATCGCGGCCAGCAAGATGCGGGTGATCTTCGAGGCGTTCAAGCAGGCCGACGGCACGACCAGCCGCAAGTACGGCGGTACGGGCCTCGGGCTGTCGATCTCGCGGGAGATCGCGCAGCTGCTCGGCGGTGAGATCCACGCGCAGAGCGAGCCGGGCCGCGGCTCCACGTTCACGCTGTACCTGCCGCTGCACCCCAGTGAGCTGCCGCCGCAGGGCTACCAGCAGTCGGTGCCCCAGCTGGAGGCCGGGGACCTGGTCGCCTCGCATCACCTGGCCCTGGAGGCGTCCGGCGTGGAGATCGAGACTCCGGCCGAGGTGAAGTCGTACCAGGAGACCCAGAACGGGGCCGCCGCGCTCTTCAGGCGCCGTCGCCGGGGGGCGCCGGTGGCCGAGGCGTGGCCGGTGCTCGCCGAGCAGGAGGCGACGTCCCCGCAGCCGCGCCGGGGCATGCGGTTCGGCGGGGAGAAGGTGCTGATCGTCGACGACGACATCCGCAACGTCTTCGCGCTCACCAGCGTCCTGGAGCAGCACGGTCTGTCGGTGCTGTACGCGGAGAACGGCCGGGAGGGCATCGAGGTCCTGGAGCAGCATGACGATGTCGCGGTCGTCCTGATGGACATCATGATGCCGGAGATGGACGGCTACGCGACGACCAATGCGATCCGCCGGATGCCGCAGTTCGCCGGGCTGCCGATCATCGCGCTCACCGCGAAGGCGATGAAGGGCGACCGGGAGAAGGCCATCGAGTCGGGCGCCTCGGACTATGTCACCAAGCCGGTCGACCCCGATCATCTTCTGGCGGTGATGGAGCAGTGGATGCGCGCGGAGTGACCGGAACGGCCAGGTGTGATGTGAACGTTTCGGGAACGTTCCGTGTGCGCGGGGAGTTGCTGACTCAGGGTGGCGGAACCCGTGTAGAAGTGCGGGATTGGGGGAACCTTCTGGTCTCCGGCTGCGTTTCTGCTACGTGCACAGTGACATCGCGGTGACAGGGTGTGGCGACAGGCGGGGTGCGGCTACCATGACCGGCACAAGGACGGGCGGCGAAAGGGAGTCGTCCCCTGGGGCGGCGCCCGGTGCACATCCGGGGCGAGGAGGGCGGGCCATGGTGCAGAAGGCCAAGATCCTCCTGGTCGATGACCGGCCGGAGAATCTGCTGGCGCTGGAGGCCATCCTCTCTGCGCTCGATCAGACACTGGTGCGGGCATCGTCCGGGGAGGAAGCGCTCAAGGCACTGCTCACGGACGACTTCGCGGTGATTCTGCTGGACGTCCAGATGCCGGGCATGGACGGTTTCGAGACCGCGGCGCACATCAAGCGGCGGGAGCGGACCCGGGACATCCCGATCATCTTCCTGACGGCCATCAACCACGGTCCGCACCACACCTTCCGGGGCTACGCCGCGGGCGCGGTCGACTACATCTCCAAGCCCTTCGACCCGTGGGTGCTGCGCGCCAAGGTCTCGGTGTTCGTCGAGCTGTACATGAAGAACTGCCAGCTCCGGGAGCAGGCGGCGCTGCTGCGGCTCCAGTTGGAGGGCGGCGGCAAGGGCGGCGCGGTCGCCGGCAAGGAGTCCGCGGGACTGCTCGCCGAGCTGTCCGCCCGGCTCGCGGCCGTCGAGGAGCAGGCCGAGGCGCTGTCCAAGCAGCTGGACGACGAGTCCGCGGACGCGGCAGCGGTGGCCACGGCCGCTCACCTGGAGCGCAAACTCACCGGACTGCGCCGGGCGCTCGACGCCCTCGAACCGGGCACGGGCGGCGCCGCGCCGTCGCTTCCGTCGCAGAACTGACCGCGACCGCGGACGCAGTTGCCCATGAGCGTGCGTCAGTTCTGCGCCCCGCGAAGGGCGACACGAACGGGTGAAGCTGTGGGCACACGTGTCCCCTGTCGCATCCCCCGGTAATCTCACACCCATGGCCTCACGTCCCTCGGCAGCCAAGAAGCAGCCCGCGAAGAAGGCCGCTCCCTCGAAGGCTCCGGCGAAGAAGGCCGCCGCGAAGAAAGCCCCGGCCAAGAAGGCGCCCGCCAAGAGGACCGCGGCGAAGAAGTCCGCGCCGGCACCCAAGCCGGTGCCCAGCCCCACCGGGGGCGTGTACCGCCTGGTGCGCGCCCTCTGGCTCGGCGTCGCGCACGCCGTCGGCGCCGTCTTCCGCGGCATAGGACAGGGAGCCAGGAACCTGGATCCGGCCCACCGCAAGGACGGCATCGCCCTGCTGCTGCTCGGCATCGCCCTGATCGTCGCCGCCGGCACCTGGGCCGACCTGCGCGGTCCGGTCGGCGACCTGGTCGAGATCCTCGTCACCGGTGCCTTCGGCCGCCTCGACCTGCTGGTGCCGATACTGCTCGCGATGATCGCCGTGCGGTTCATGCGCCACCCCGAGCAGCAGGACGCCAACGGACGGATCGTGATCGGCCTGTCCGCGCTGGTCATCGGCGTGCTCGGCCAGGTGCACATCGCCTGCGGCTCGCCCGCCCGCAGCGACGGCATGCAGGGCATAAGGGACGCCGGCGGCCTCATCGGCTGGGCGGCGGCGACCCCGCTGACCTACACCATGACCGAGGTCCTCGCCGTACCCCTGCTGGCGCTGCTCACGATCTTCGGGCTGCTCGTGGTCACCGCGACCCCGGTGAACGCCATCCCGCAGCGGCTGCGGGCGCTCGGCACGCGCCTCGGGCTGCTGCACGACCCCGAGCCCGACGACGGGTACGAGGAGTACAGCGAGGACGACGAGCGCTACGACGATCAGTGGCGCCAGGCGCTGCCCGCGCGCCCCCGCAGGCGCTCCGGCGCCCCCCAGGAGTACGACCCGGACGGCGCCGAACAGGAGGCCCTCGCCAAGCGCCGGGGCCGGCCCCGGCGCTCCGCCGTGCCGCAGCCCGAGCTGGGCCGCCGGCTGGACGCCGTGGACGTCGCGGCGGCAGCCGCCGCCGCGCTCGACGGCGCCGTCCTGCACGGCATGCCGCCCTCGCCGCTCGTCGCCGACCTCACCCAGGGCGTCGGCGTCGGCGACCGCGAGGAGACCACCCCGACACCCCTGCCGGCGCCGAGCCCGAGCCCGAGTCCGACTCCGAGCCCGAATCCGAGCCCGAATCCGGTTCCGGCCGCGCGGCCCAAGCAGGAGCGGCTCAAGGTCGAGCCGGTCGTCGCGGACCTGACGAAACCGGCGCCCGCGGAGCACCGAGACCTGCCCCCGCGCGCCGAGCAGCTCCAGCTCTCCGGCGACATCACCTACTCGCTGCCGTCGCTCGACCTCCTCACCCGCGGCGGCCCCGGCAAGGCGCGCAGCGAGGCCAACGACCGGGTGGTCGCCTCGCTCACCAACGTCTTCTCCGAGTTCAAGGTCGACGCGGCCGTCACCGGCTTCACCCGCGGGCCGACGGTCACCCGCTACGAGGTCGAGCTCGGCCCCGCCGTGAAGGTCGAGCGGATCACCGCGCTCACCAAGAACATCGCGTACGCCGTCGCCAGCCCCGACGTGCGGATCATCAGCCCGATCCCGGGCAAGTCCGCGGTCGGCATCGAGATCCCCAACACCGACCGCGAGATGGTCAACCTCGGCGACGTGCTGCGGCTCGCCGAGTCCGCCGAGGACGACGACCCGATGCTGGTCGCCTTCGGCAAGGACGTCGAGGGCGGCTACGTCATGCACTCGCTCGCGAAGATGCCGCACATGCTCGTCGCCGGCGCCACCGGCTCCGGCAAGTCGTCCTGCATCAACTGCCTGATCACCTCGGTCATGATGCGGGCCACCCCGGAGGACGTGCGGATGGTCCTCGTCGACCCCAAGCGCGTCGAGCTGACCGCCTACGAGGGCATCCCGCACCTGATCACGCCGATCATCACCAACCCGAAGCGGGCCGCCGAGGCGCTCCAGTGGGTCGTCCGCGAGATGGACCTGCGCTACGACGACCTGGCCGCCTTCGGCTACCGGCACATCGACGACTTCAACAAGGCCGTCCGCGACGGCAGGCTCAAGACGCCCGAGGGCAGCGAGCGCGAGCTCCAGGCGTACCCGTACCTGCTGGTGATCGTCGACGAGCTCGCCGACCTGATGATGGTCGCCCCGCGGGACGTCGAGGACTCGATCGTGCGCATCACGCAGCTCGCGCGGGCGGCCGGCATCCACCTGGTGCTCGCCACCCAGCGCCCGTCGGTCGACGTGGTCACCGGTCTCATCAAGGCGAACGTGCCCTCCCGGCTCGCCTTCGCCACCTCCTCGCTCGCCGACAGCCGCGTCATCCTCGACCAGCCCGGCGCCGAGAAGCTGATCGGCAAGGGCGACGGACTCTTCCTGCCGATGGGGGCGAACAAGCCGACCCGTCTGCAGGGCGCGTTCATCACCGAGGAAGAGATCGCCGTCGTCGTCCAGCACTGCAAGGACCAGATGACGCCGGTCTTCCGGGACGACGTCGTCGTGGGCACCAAGCAGAAGAAGGAGATCGACGAGGACATCGGCGACGACCTCGACCTGCTCTGCCAGGCCGCTGAGCTGGTCGTCTCCACCCAGTTCGGCTCCACGTCCATGCTCCAGCGCAAGCTGCGCGTCGGCTTCGCCAAGGCCGGCCGGCTCATGGACCTCATGGAGTCGCGCGGTGTGGTCGGGCCGAGCGAGGGGTCCAAGGCGCGCGACGTATTGGTAAAACCTGATGAGCTGGACGGGGTGCTTGCTGTGATCCGTGGGGAGTCCGAGGGGTAGACCTGAAGGGGTAGACCTGTCTGAGGGCTACGGGCGCCTGTGGGCCGGGTGGTGTCACCGCCGTGATCCACCCGTTAGGGACCGTCGGGCAACCGTTTCCCTTTGACGTACGTCAAGTTGAGCGAGAGGAAAGGTGTGCACCCCATGCTGGGGCGCGCACCTGACCCGTCATCGGGATGTCGGGCCATACCGATGGCGTACAAAGTCGTACCGCCCGGTTGCCTCACCCTTTCGCACCCCCCATAGACTGAACCTCCAGCACAGGTGGCTACACGCTCGAAAGGCGCCCCCGTGTCCATCGGCAGCAACTCCCCTGAAGACGAGCGTCCGTTCCCAGACGTGTCCGAGGAAAACCGCCCCTCCGTAGGCCGAGCCCTCAAGCAGGCCCGCATCGCCGCCGGGCTGACCGTCGACGAGATCAGCGGGAGCACCCGGGTCCGTATCGCCATCGTGCACGCCATCGAGGCCGACGACTTCGCCCCCTGCGGCGGTGACGTCTACGCCCGCGGGCACATCCGGACCCTGGCCAAGGCCGTCGGTCTCGACCCCGAGCCGCTGCTCGCGCAGTTCGCGGCGGAGCACGGTGGTGGGCGGCCCGCGCCGACGCCCGCCGCGCCGCTGTTCGAGGCGGAACGTATCCGCCCTGAGCGGCGCGGGCCCAACTGGACCGCGGCCATGGTCGCCGCGATCGTCGTCGTGATCGGTTTCGTCGGCTTCACCGCCTTCAAGGGCGGCAACGGCGACGACGCCAAGCAGTCGGTCGCCGAGGGGCCCGCTCCCTCGACCAGCAAGCCGGCCTCGCCGACCCCGAAGGAGAGCAAGCCCGGCAAGACCCCCGAGCCCTCCGACAGCGCGATCGCCGCCGCGCCCCAGGACAAGGTCACCGTCCAGGTCAGCGCGGTCAACGGACGCAGCTGGATCTCGGCCAAGGACCACAACGGCCGGATGCTCTTCGACGGGCTCCTGAAGAAGGGCGAGTCCAAGACCTTCCAGGACAGCTCCAAGATCAACCTGATCCTCGGCGACGCCGGAGCCATCCAGCTCTACGTCAACGGAAAGAAGATCGAGGACCAGTTCCGGCCCGGTGCGGTGGAGCGTCTGACGTACACCAAGGGCGACCCGGAAGTCGGATAATCGTTCGGATCATGCACGTACACAAGGGGTTGGCCATGATCGGCCAGCCCCTTCGACGTGGGCTGTCAGTGAGACAAAGTAGTCTTGAGCCCATGCCTGAACGCCGTACCGTCGCACTTGTCACTCTCGGCTGCGCCCGTAACGAGGTGGACTCGGAGGAGCTCGCAGGCCGCTTGGAGGCGGACGGCTGGCAGCTCGTCGAGGACGCATCGGACGCCGACGTCGCCGTCGTCAACACCTGTGGATTCGTCGAGGCCGCCAAGAAGGACTCGGTCGACGCCCTCCTGGAGGCCAACGACCTCAAGGGCCACGGCAGAACCCAGGCCGTCGTGGCGGTGGGCTGCATGGCCGAGAGGTATGGCAAGGAACTCGCCGAGGCGCTGCCCGAGGCGGACGGCGTGCTCGGCTTCGACGACTACTCCGACATCTCCGACCGGCTGCAGACGATCCTCAACGGTGGCATCCACGCCTCGCACACCCCGCGCGACCGCCGCAAGCTGCTGCCCATCAGCCCCGCCGAGCGGCAGGACTCGGCCGCCGCGGTCGCGCTCCCCGGGCACGGCCCCGCCGACCTCCCGGAGGGCGTCGCACCCGCCTCCGGCCCGCGTGCGCCCCTGCGCCGCCGCCTGGACGGCGCCCCGGTCGCCTCGGTCAAGCTCGCCTCCGGCTGCGACCGGCGCTGCTCCTTCTGCGCCATCCCGTCCTTCCGCGGCTCCTTCATCTCACGCCGCCCCAGCGACGTGCTGAACGAGACCCGGTGGCTGGCCGAACAGGGCGTGAAGGAGATCATGCTGGTCTCCGAGAACAACACCTCCTACGGCAAGGACCTGGGTGACATCCGTCTCCTGGAGTCCCTGCTGCCGGAGCTGGCCGAGGTGGACGGCGTCGAGCGGGTCCGCGTCAGCTACCTCCAGCCCGCGGAGATGCGGCCCGGCCTGATCGACGTGCTGACCTCCACCCCGAAGGTCGTCCCGTACTTCGACCTGTCCTTCCAGCACTCCGCCCCGGGCGTGCTGCGGGCCATGCGCCGCTTCGGCGACACCGACCGCTTCCTGGAGCTGCTCGACACCATCCGGAGCAAGGCCCCGCAGGCCGGTGTCCGCTCCAACTTCATCGTCGGTTTCCCCGGCGAGTCCGAGTCCGATCTCGGCGAGCTGGAGCGCTTCCTGAACGGCGCGCGCCTGGACGCCATCGGCGTCTTCGGCTACTCCGACGAGGAGGGCACCGAGGCCGCGACGTACGAGAACAAGCTCGCCGAGGAGGTCGTCGCCGAGCGGCTCGCGCACATCTCCCGGCTCGCCGAGGAACTCGTCTCGCAGCGGGCCGAGGAGCGCCTCGGAGAGACCGTGCACGTCCTCGTGGAGTCCGTGGACGACGAGGACGGCGTCTACGGCCGGGCGGCCCACCAGGCGCCCGAGACGGACGGACAGGTGCTGCTCACCAGCGGCGCCGGACTGCGGGTCGGCCGTATGGTCGAGGCGAAGGTGGTCGGTACGGAAGGTGTCGACCTGGTGGCCGAGCCGCTGCAGGGCTCGCCCGCATGGAGTGAGGAGGCCGGCAGATGACCGGAGTCCCGGCGTCCGCCGCGGGCGGCTCCTCCGGTGCGCCCGGCGCCCCGGGCTCCGCCGCCACCTCCGGTGCCGCCCCGGATTCCGGTTCCCGCGGTTCCGGTTCCCGCGGTTCCGGTTCCCGTGACACCGGTTCCCGTGACAGCAGTTCCCGTGACGCCGGTTCGCACGACGGCGAGCGGCCCGTACGCGGCGGGAAGATCGCCGCTGCCGCCGTCAACCAGGCCAGCCTGTGGAACGTCGCCAACCTGCTGACCATGCTCCGGCTGGTCCTGGTGCCCGGCTTCGTCGCCCTGATGCTGGCCGACGGCGGCTACGACCCGGCGTGGCGCTCGCTCGCCTGGGCGGCCTTCGCCATCGCCATGATCACCGACCTGTTCGACGGGCATCTGGCGCGCACCTACAACCTCGTCACCGACTTCGGGAAGATCGCCGACCCCATCGCCGACAAGGCGATCATGGGAGCGGCGCTGATCTGCCTGTCCGGGCTGGGCGATCTGCCCTGGTGGGTGACGATCGTGATCCTCGCCCGGGAACTCGGCATCACGCTCATGCGTTTCGTGGTCATCCGGTACGGCGTGATCCCGGCCAGCCGCGGCGGCAAGCTCAAGACGCTCACCCAGGGCGTGGCCGTCGGGATGTACGTGCTGGCACTGACGGGGTGGCTGGCGACCCTGAGGTTCTGGGTGATGGCCGCGGCCGTCGTCCTGACCGTCGTCACCGGACTCGACTACGTGAGACAGGCCATTGTGCTGCGGAGGCAGGGAATCGCCGAGCGCGCGGCGGCGTCGGAGGAGACGGAAGCGTGAGTTCCACGGCCGCCGAACTGGTGCGACTACTGACGGTGAGGGGACAGACCCTTGCTGTCGCCGAGTCGCTGACCGGCGGTCTGGTGGCGGCGGAGATCACCACGGTCCCGGGGGCGTCCAAGGCGTTCCGGGGCTCCGTCACCGCCTACGCCACCGAGCTCAAGCACGACCTGCTGGGCGTCGACGCCACTCTGCTGGCCCAGCGGGGAGCGGTGGATCCGCAGGTCGCGGCCCAGATGGCGGCCGGAGTGCGCAAGGCGCTGGGCGCCGACTGGGGCCTCGCGACCACCGGAGTCGCCGGACCGGAACCGCAGGACGGCCGGCCGGTCGGGACGGTCTTCGTGGCCGTGGACGGGCCGTTCGGCCCTGGTTCCGGTTCTGCCGCTGGCGGAAAAGTGGAGGCCCTGCGGTTGAACGGCGACCGCGCGGAAATTCGTAGAGAGAGTGTACGGAGCGTACTCGCACTGCTTCTGAGGGAGCTTGCGAGCGAACAGACCGGGAATGAGCGGACACAGGATACGGAACAGAACGGGGGGTTTTGATGTTTGCAGCCCTGAGTGAACACGACATCGCTCCCCGCACGGCCGCGGCGCAAGGCGGTACGGTGGGGCGTGAAGGATGCGGCTACGCGGTCCGAGGAGGGAGCCACCGATGATTCTGCTCCGTCGCCTGCTGGGTGACGTGCTGCGTCGGCAGCGCCAGCGCCAGGGCCGTACTCTGCGCGAAGTCTCCTCGTCCGCCCGAGTCTCACTCGGCTATCTCTCCGAGGTGGAGCGGGGGCAGAAGGAGGCTTCCTCCGAGCTGCTCTCCGCCATCTGCGACGCGCTGGACGTACGGATGTCCGAGCTCATGCGAGAAGTGAGCGACGAGCTCGCCCTCGCCGAGCTGGCCCAGTCCGCCCAGGCCACCGAGCCCGTGCCCACGCCGGTTCGCCCGATGCTGGGTACCGTCTCGGTGACCGGCGTGCCACCGGAACGGGTGACCATCAAGGCGCCCGCCGAGGCGGTGGACGTGGTCGCCGCGTGACGTCTGCGCGGATCTAGACCGACGCGGCGCCGACCTGGCGTCGAAGAAGTGCGCGAGGCCCCGGCCGGGGCCCTCCCGGGCAGCACCGGGACGGTGCGGCCGGGGCCTTCGCGCGTCCGCGGACGGCATGCGTCCATTTGCCGGTGTCCGCCGGTCCGGTCATGGTGGAGGAACGCTGACCGGGGGCTGACGACCGGAGAGAACGCATGTACGTCGTGAAGAGCCCGCAGTCCGGCACGGGCCGGAAGACCGGAGCGAGCGGCGTCGGCCGTGCCGGCCTGTCCGGTCTCCCGGGACGACTCCGTCGGGAGCAGGGCGGTTCCGGTTCCCGAGCGGTGGCACGGGAGGTTCCAGGCGGAGAACGCATAGCAGAGGCCGATGCCGGTCCACGGCCGTTGCATCGATGAGCCCTCGGTGCGCCTCCCCGGTGGACCGGGCGGCGTTCTAGCGTCCGGCTGGAGGTGACGGCCATGGTGGGGCGGATAGTGCGCTGGGGGGTTGCGGCGGTGTTCGCGGCGGTGTGGTGGTGGGCCGTGCTGCGGATCACGTTCGCCGACGGCGCCGGTGCGCTGGAAGGGACCGTGGCGGCCGGCGGATGGGGGCTGAGCCTGCTGCCGGTGAACTGCGTGCCGAGGGCCCGGGCGGCGGGAGCCCTGGGACCGGCGCGCTGGCGGACTGCCTGGCGGACCCGGGGGGCTACCAGGGCATCGCCACCCCTCCGTTCGGGCGCAGGATCTGGCCCGTCGTGAACGAGGACGCGTCGGAGGCCAGATAGAGCACCGCGTGCGCGACGTCCGCCGCCTCGCCGACCCGGCCCAGCGGCGACATCCGGGCCATCCGGGCCTCCGTCCGCTCCTGCTCCGCGCCGTCGTCGCGGTCGGTCATCGGGGTGCGGGTCCAGCCAGGGGCGACCGCGTTGACGCGGATGCCCTGCCGGCCGACCTCGTTGGCGAGCGTCTTGGTCAGCTGCACCACGGCCGCCTTGGCCGCGCCGTAGCAGAGCAGGCCGGGGCCGCCGGTGTCGATCGCGCCGGAGGCCATGGTGATGATGCTGCCCCCGTTCCGCCCGGCAAGCATCAGCCGCACCGCCTCCTGACAGGCGTACAGCACGCCCTTGAAGTTGACGGCCAGCACCCGGTCGAGGTCCTCGTCCCTGGTCTCCAGGACCGGGCTGCGGTGCATGATCCCGGCGATCGCCGCCATGACGTCCAGCCGCCCGCAGGACTGCACGGCCTCCCCGAGCCGGGTCCGGTCGGTGACGTCGAGGGGGTGGGTACGGGCGGTGCCGCCCCGCTCCTTGATCAGCGCCGCCGTCTCGTGCAGGCCGTCCGCGTCCCGGTCCGCACAGTGCACGGTCGCGCCCGCCTCCGCGAGCAGCACGGCCGACGCCCGGCCGATACCGCCGGCGGCGCCGGTGACGAATGCGGTGCGTCCGCTGAGGTCGTACGCCTGGAGGGACATGAGGGGACGGTACGAGCGTGTCTGACGGTCCGTCAATTAGTTGGGCGGGGACGGATTCCCTGGGCCCGCCGGGAACCCGGGGCCGGAGCCGGGCCGGTCTGGCAGGCGGGGCACCAGTAGGTGGGGCGCTCGCGGGAGCCGTCGCCCTGGTCGGCGAGGCGGATCGGGGTGCGGCAGCGCAGGCAGGGGCGGGGTGCGCGGCCGTAGACGAAGAGGTCGTGGTCGCGCAGGCCGGTGGTGCGGCGGACCACGCGGTCGCGGTTGGCCTCCAGCAGGCGCTGGGCGAGGCCGGGGAGGATCGCGGCGCGGTCGGCGGGCAGGGCGCCGACCGGGAGCCAGGGGGTCGCGCCGATCAGGAAGCAGAGCTCGCTCTTGTAGATGTTGCCGATCCCGGCGAGGTTGCGCTGGTCGAGCAGGGCCTCGCCGAGCGGGCGGGCGGGGTTCGCGAGGAGGTTGGCGAGGGCGCGCTCGGGGTTCCAGTCGGGGCCCAGCAGGTCGGGGCCGAGGTGGCCGACGGCGCGCTCCTCCTCGCCGGTGCGCAGGAGCTCCAGGACCTGGAGCCGGTATCCGACGGCCGTGCGGTCGGCGGTGGAGAGGATCGCCCGGATCTGGTGCGCGGGACCGCCCCGCCAGCGCTCACCGGCGCGGAAGACCTTCCAGGCGCCTTCCATCCGCAGGTGCGTGTGCAGGGTCAGGCCGCCCTCGAAACGGGTGAGCAGGTGCTTGCCGCGCGGGGTGGTGCCGAGGACGGTACGGCCGCCGAGGTCGACCGTGGCGTACTTGGGTACCCGGAAGTCGGTGCGGGTCAGCACCTGCCCGGCGAGCGCGTCGTGCAGGCGCCTCGCGGCCTGCCAGACCGTGTCACCTTCAGGCATGGGTCAAGGGTGGCACGGAGCGGCGGGGCGAGGCGTCCACGGGGGCGAGGAGTCCACGGAGCGAGGTGCCCACGGGGGTGAGGCGTCCGCCCTGCTTCACGCACGGAGCCGCAGGCCGCGCGGGGTCGCGATGAAGCCCGCTCCCTCCAGGACGGCGCCCAGGGGAGAGGTCAGGGCCGAGGCGCCGTTGACGCGCTCCACCGTCACCGTGCCGAGGGTGCCCGCGCGGGCGGAGGCCGCGAGAGCCTCCGCCGCTGTGCGGAGCCGGGGGTCGTCGGTGGCGTCCGTGTCAGCGGCGGCGGGCCAGGCCAGCAGGGTCTTGCCGCCGCGCTCCATGTAGAGGGTCAGCTCGCCGTCGACCAGCACCACCAGGGAACCGGCCTTGCGACCCGGTTTGTGCCCTGCGCCGGTCGGAGGCTCGGGCCAGGGGAGCGCGGCGCCGTAGGCGTTCGCTGGGTCGGCGGCGGCGAGGACCACGGCTCTGGGGTCGGGTGCGGCGGGGGTGCGGGTGCGTTGGCTGCCGTAGGCGTAGGGGTTCGGTCCGTAGGGGTTCGGGCCGTAGGGGTTCGCGGGGCCGCCGCCTCGGGGGCCGCCGTAGCCGGGTGCGGCGAACGGGTCGGTGGGGGCGAGGTCCTTGGGGGAGACGTAGTCGCCCGGGGCGGTGGGTGGCTCGGGCGGCCAGGTGAAGTCGCCGTCCAGGTCGGGGAAGCCGGACGCGTCGAACGGGCCGAGGGGGTCGAGCGGGGCGGCGGGGTCGAACGGATCGGCGGGGGGCGGGGAGTTGTGGCCGCTGTTCGGGGCGGTGAACGCGGGGGCGCCGGTGCCTGTGAGGCCGGCGGCGCCCGGCAGGGCCTCGCCCCGCTCGCGGGCGTTGGACACCGCGCGGAGCCGGTCGACCGCGCCGTCCATGGCGAACTGGGCCGCGCCCAGGCCCTCCACGACGTAACCGCGGCGCGCCTGGCCGCTCTCCTCGAAGGCCGACAGGATCCGGTACACCGCCGAGAAGCCGCCCTCCACGCCCTCGGCCGCGACCGCGCCCCTGGTCACCACGCCGTGCCGGTCGAGGAGGGTGCGGGCCAGGGCGTGGGCGCGCACGGTGGTGTCGGGTTCGCGCTGCGGCAACAGGGACCAGCGCCCGGCCACGGTCGGCGGGCCGGTACGGGAGGCGGGGCGGGCGGCGGCCGTCAGCGAGCCGTAGCGACCGCGCGGGACGGCACGCTTGGCGCGGTGGGCGGTGGAGCCCGCGGTACGGCCCGAACCCAGCAGGGAGCGCATCGGGGCCAGCGTGTCGTTGGTGAGCCGCCCGGACCAGGCCAGGTCCCAGACGGCGTCGGCCAGTTGGGGATCGGTGGCGTCGGGGTGCGTGGTGGCGCGGACCTGGTCGGCGATCTGCCGGAAGAACAGGCCGTACCCCCCGGACAGCGCGTCGAGGACGGACTGGTGGAGGGCGGTCGGCTCCAGCGGGTGCGGCGGCGGGAGGAGCACGGGCGCCGCGTCCGCCAGATACAGGGAGACCCAGCCGTCCTTGCCGGGCAGGGCGCCCGCGCCGGCCCACACGAGCTCGCCGGCCGCGGTGAGTTCGTCGAGCATCGCCGGCGAGTAGTTCGCCACCCGGGACGGCAGGACCAGTTTCTCCAGAGCCGACGCCGGCACCGACGCGCCCTGCAACTGCTCCACGGCACGCACCAGTCCGTCGACGCCGCGCAGCCCGTGCCCCTTGCCGATGTGCTGCCACTGCGGCAGGAACTGGGCCAGCGCGGCCGGTGCCACCGGCTCCAGCTCGTGCCGGAGCGCGGCCAGCGAACGGCGGCGCAGCCTGCGCAGTACCGCCGCGTCGCACCACTCCTGGCCGATGCCCGCCGGATGGAACTCGCCCTGCACCACCCGCCCGCTCGCGGCGAGCCGCTGCAACGCGCCGTCCGTGACCGCCACCCCGAGCCCGAAGCGGACCGCCGCGGTGGTCGACGTGAACGGGCCGTGGGTGCGCGCGTACCGCGCGAGGAGGTCGCCGAGCGGATCCTTCACGGGCTCGGTGAAGGCCTCGGGGACGCCGACGGGCAGTGCGGTGCCGAGGGCGTCGCGCAGCCGGCCCGCGTCCTCGATCGCCGCCCAGTGCTCGGCGCCGGCGATCCGGACCCTGATGGCCCGG
Organism: Streptomyces sp. NPDC048278; assembly: GCF_040652195.1. Lineage (NCBI taxonomy): Bacteria > Bacillati > Actinomycetota > Actinomycetes > Kitasatosporales > Streptomycetaceae > Streptomyces > Streptomyces sp. NPDC048278. Next base: position 97,220 of record NZ_JBEZLP010000034.1, on the reverse strand, counting down.
CGCGACCTGGCGAGCTCCCCGGCCCAGTGCGGTTCGGCGCCCCGCTCGGCCAACTCGCCGTCGGTGACCGGTCCGAGCAGCCGCAGCACGTCGGCGACGCCTTCAAGGTCCTTGATCCGGCGGTCCTCGGTGAGCCACTGGAGCTCCCGCTCCAGCTCGCTCAGGACGTCCGCGTCGAGCAGTTCGCGCAGCTCCGCCTGGCCCAGCAGCTCGGCCAGCAGCCGGGAGTCCAGGGAGAGCGCAGCCGCGCGGCGCTCGGCGAGCGGGGAGTCGCCCTCGTACAGGAACTGGGCGACGTAGCCGAAGAGGAGGGAACGGGCGAACGGGGACGGCTCCGGGGTGGTGACCTCGACCAGGCGGACCTTGCGGGATTCGAGGTCGCCCATCAGCTCGACCAGGCCCGGCACGTCGAAGACGTCCTGGAGGCACTCGCGGACCGCCTCCAGGACGATCGGGAACGAGCCGAACTCGCTCGCCACCTGGAGCAGCTGGGCGGCGCGCTGGCGCTGCTGCCACAGCGGGGTGCGCTTGCCGGGGTTGCGGCGGGGCAGCAGGAGCGCGCGGGCCGCGCATTCGCGGAAGCGGGAGGCGAACAGGGCCGAGCCGCCGACCTGGTCGGTGACGATCTGGTCGACCTCGCCCTTGTCGAAGGCCACGTCCGCCGCGCCGACCGGTGCCTGGTCGGCGTCGAACGCCGTGTCGAAAGGCGTGCCGGCCTTCGCAGGGGCCTGGTCGAGCAGATCCAGGCCCATCAGGTCGGCGTCGGGCAGCCGCAGCACGATGCCGTCGTCGGCGTGCATGACCTGGGCGTCCATGCCGTACCGCTCGGACAGCCGGGCACCGAGGGCGAGCGCCCAGGGGGCGTGCACCTGGGCGCCGAACGGGGAGTGGACGACGACCCGCCAGTCGCCCAGCTCGTCACGGAAGCGTTCGACCACGATCGTGCGGTCGTCGGGGATGTGGCCGCAGGCCTCGCGCTGTTCGTCCAGGTACGCCAGCACGTTGTCCGCCGCCCAGGCGTCCAGGCCTGCCGCCAGCAGGCGCAGGCGGGCGTCGTCCTTGGGGAGCGCGCCGACCTCGCGCAGGAACGCGCCGACCGCGCGGCCCAGTTCGAGCGGGCGGCCCAGCTGGTCGCCCTTCCAGAAGGGCAGGCGGCCCGGCACACCGGGGGCGGGTGAGACGAGCACACGGTCGCGGGTGATGTCCTCGATGCGCCAGGAGCTGGTGCCCAGGGTGAAGACGTCGCCCACCCGGGACTCGTACACCATCTCCTCGTCCAGCTCGCCGACCCGGCCGCCGCCCTTCTTCGGGTCGGCACCGGCCAGGAAGACGCCGAACAGGCCGCGGTCGGGGATGGTGCCGCCCGAGGTGACGGCGAGCCGCTGGGCGCCCGGACGGCCCGTGACCGTCCCCGCGACCCGGTCCCAGACCACACGCGGGCGCAGCTCCGCGAACGCGTCCGACGGGTAGCGGCCCGCGAGCATGTCGAGGACCGCGGTGAACGCCGACTCCGGGAGCGCGGCGAAGGGGGCCGCGCGGCGGACCGTGGCGAGCAGGTCGTCGACCTGCCAGGTGTCCAGCGACACCATCGCGACCAGCTGCTGGGCCAGCACGTCGAGAGGGTTGGCCGGGACCTTCAGGGACTCGATGGAGCCGGTGCGCATCCGCTCGGTGACCACGGCCGCCTGCACCAGGTCGCCCCGGTACTTGGGGAAGACCACGCCGGTGGAGACCGCGCCGACCTGGTGTCCGGCCCGGCCGACGCGCTGCAGGCCGGAGGCGACCGACGGCGGGGACTCGACCTGCACGACCAGGTCCACCGCGCCCATGTCGATGCCCAGTTCGAGGCTGGAGGTGGCCACCACGGCGGGCAGTCGGCCCGCCTTGAGGTCCTCCTCGACCAGGGCGCGCTGCTCCTTGGAGACCGAGCCGTGGTGCGCGCGGGCGAGGACCGGCGGGGCGCCCTGGGCCGCGCCCGAGCCGCCCATCAGCTCGGCGGGGGAATGGTGCTCGTCCAGGGGCTCGCCGGTCACCCTCTCGTAGGCGATCTCGTTGAGCCGGTTGCACAGCCGCTCCGCCAGGCGGCGGGAGTTCGCGAACACGATCGTCGAACGGTGGGCCTGCACCAGGTCGGCGATCCGCTCCTCCACGTGCGGCCAGATCGACGGCTTCTCCGCGCCCTCGGCGCCGTCGGTGGCCGGGGAGCCGCCCAGCTCTCCCATGTCCTCCACCGGGACGACGACGGAGAGGTCGAACTCCTTGCCGGACTTCGGCTGGACGATCTCCACCTTGCGGTGCGGCGAGAGGTAGCGGGCCACCTCGTCGACCGGGCGTACGGTCGCCGACAGGCCGATCCGGCGGGCCGGGGCCGGCAGCAGCTCGTCCAGCCGCTCCAGGGAGAGCGCGAGGTGCGCGCCGCGCTTGGTGCCGGCGACCGCGTGCACCTCGTCCAGGATCACCGTCTCGATGCCGGTCAGCGCGTCGCGCGTGGCCGACGTCAGCATCAGGAACAGGGACTCCGGGGTGGTGATCAGGATGTCCGGCGGGCGGGTGGACAGGGCGCGGCGCTCGGCGGCCGGGGTGTCGCCGGAGCGGATGCCGACCCTCACCTCCGGCTCGGGCAGGCCGAGGCGGACGGACTCCTGGCGGATGCCGGTGAGGGGGCTGCGGAGGTTGCGCTCGACGTCGACGGCGAGGGCCTTGAGCGGGGACACGTACAGCACGCGGCAGCGCTTCTTGGGGTCGGCCGGGGGTGGGGTGGCGGCCAGCTGGTCCAGGGCGGCGAGGAAGGCGGCCAGCGTCTTGCCGGAGCCGGTCGGGGCGACCACCAGCACGTCCGAGCCGGCGCCGATGGCCTGCCACGCGCCGGCCTGGGCCGCGGTGGGCGCGGAGAACGCCCCCGTGAACCAGCCGCGGGTCGCGGGGGAGAAGCCGTCGAGGGCTCGGTGTGCGGGTTTCGGCATGCGTCCATCCTGCACCCGGGCACTGACAAATGGGGCTGACCTGCGGAGACGTCCTCGGCTTCGCCTTCGGCCTTTTGTGTTCCCACCCGCACCACCCGTGACGGTTTCGTCGTCGGGTGCGGGTGGCCCCTGTGGGGCGGATTCGCCGTCGGCGGCTGCGCGAAGAGAAAGAAGAGAAGGAAGAGAAGAAGAGAAGGAGAGAAGAAGGGGGGCGGCCGAAGCAGCTATGCGAAGGGGCTGGGCGAAGCGGGCGAGTGAGGGAGTCGCGGGGCGCGGCTGACGGTGGCCGGGTGGGAGTGGGGGTGTGGTTGACGGTGGCTGGGTGGGAGTGGGGGATGCGGTTGGGGGCGGGTGGGCAGGGGTGGGCGGTTGACAATGGGGGGATGGCGGGAGTGGGTGAGCAGGCGCGGCACTGGCGGTATGAGGCGTTGCCCGGTGTTGATCTGTTGCGTGCCCGGTATGTGCGTAAGACGTTCGTTCGGCATACGCACGAGCACTTCGTGATCGCGGCGATCGCGGACGGTGTCGAGGTCTTCCATCACCGGGGCTCCGACGTGTCGGCGGGGGCGGGGGCGCTCGCGCTGGTGAATCCGGACACCCCGCACACCGGGCGGGCCGGGGTGCCCGAGGGCTGGCGGTACGGGGCGGTCTACCCGTCGCCCGGCCTCGTCGCGGAGATCGCCGCCGAGACCACCGGGATCCGGGGCACCCCCGGCTTCGTCCGTCCCGTGCTCGACGACCCGTACAGCGTTGCCCTGGTGCACCGGGTGCTGCGCGCCGCCGACGAGGGCAACGCGCTCGCGGCCGACACCCTGCTGCGGGTGGCGGTCACCCGGCTGCTGCGGCTGAACGGCGGCCCGCTGCCGCAGCGGCAGGTCCGTACCGCCGGCGCCCGGCTCGCCGCACGCGCGCGTGCGGTGCTGGAGGAGCGGATGGCCGAGCCGCCGACCCTGGAGCGGCTGGCCGGCGACCTCGGCACCAGCCCGTTCGCGCTGCTGCGGGCATTCCGGGACGCCTACGGGATGCCCCCGCACACCTGGCTGACCGACGCCCGGGTGCGCCGGGCCCGGCTGCTCCTGGACGCCGGCACGGCACCCGCCGCGACGGCCGTCGCCGTCGGCTTCACCGACCAGCCGCACCTCAACCGGCACTTCGCCCGGATCGTCGGCGTCCCGCCCGGTGCCTACCAACGCGAGCGCAAGAACGTACAAGACGCGCGGGACGGCCGCCCGTAGCGTCCTGGGCGTGGCACAACAGACAGCACTCGCAGACATACGCGGCGAAGGCGGCCCGAAGCCGGACTCCGCCGTCGTCAGGGACGCCCTCGGGGTCGGCGTCGCCGTGGGACTCTCCGGGTTCGCCTTCGGGGTGACCTCGGCAGGCAGCGGGCTCGGCCTGCTCCAGACCTGCGCGCTCAGCCTCCTGGTGTTCACCGGCGCCTCCCAGTTCGCCCTGGTGGGCGCGCTCGCGGCCGGCGGCAACCCGCTCACCGCGGCGGCCGGCGCGTTCTTCCTGGGGGTGCGCAACGCGTTCTACGGGCTGCGCCTCTCGCAGGTGCTGGCACTCCCGCGCGCGGTGCGGCCGTTCGCCGCGCAGTGGGTGATCGACGAGACCACCGCCGTGACCCTCGCCCAGCCGACGAAGCGCGCCGCCCGGATCGGCTTCACGGTCACCGGGCTCAGCCTGTACGTGCTGTGGAACCTCACCACCCTGCTCGGCGCGCTCGGCGCCAAGGCGGTCGGGGACACCGGCGCCTGGGGCCTGGACGCGGCCGGGCCCGCCGTCTTCCTCGCCCTGCTCGCCCCCATGCTGAAGACCACGACCGACCGCGCGGTCGCCGCCCTCGCGGTGCTGCTGGGGCTCGGCCTGCTGCCCGTGCTGCCGGCCGGGGTGCCGGTCCTGGTGGCCGCACTGGCGGCACCGGCCGCCCTGTTCGTCTCCGGCCGCCGGTCCGGCCGCGACCGTACCCGCGACGAGGCACCCGACGAGGCACTCGACGAGGCACCCGAGGAGACCCGGTGAACTTCTGGATCGCGATCGGCGCGACCGCCCTCGGCTGCTACGCCGTCAAGCTCGCAGGCCTGCTGGTGCCCGCGGGCGTGCTGGAGCGGCCGGTGGTGCGACGGCTGGCCGCCCTGCTGCCGGTGGCCCTGCTCGCCGCCCTCACCGCCCAGCAGACCTTCGCCGAGGGGCACGCGCTGGTGCTGGACGCCCGGGCCGCGGGGCTCGGGGCGGCGGCCGTGGCGCTGGTGCTGCGCGCGCCCTTCCTGGTCGTCGTCGGGGTCGCCGTGCTGGTCACGGCGGGGCTGCGCGCCGTCACCGGCTGAGACTTCCGTCACCCGGACCTCCTCGGCCGGCATCCGGCAGGCGTTGTGTCACCCCACGAAGCGGCCGTACGCCCTGAGCGTGTTCAGGGCCTCCAGCGTGACCCTGGGGCGGGCCTCCAGGACGGCGGCCGGTGTCCACTGGCGCCAGCGGATCGGCCAGCCGCCGTCCGCCGCCTGCTCGGCGGTGAGGAAGTCGAGCGAGCGGGTCATCTCCTCGTCGGTGAACCACGCGCGCGCGAGCGAGTCCGGGGACTTCGCGAAGTCGTGCGGGAAGTGGTGCTCGCCCGGCGCGTAGCCGGGCGCGACCGGGTACGCGCCGAGGCGCCCGGGGTCCAGCGCGGCCAGCCGCTGCTCGCGCACCAGGCGGCCCAGCCGGTCGGCGGCGGCCTCCGCGCGCGAGCGGTCGGGCACCGTGTCCAGGAAGGCGACCGCGGCCTCGATCTCGTAGGGGTGCGACTTCTCCAGGTATTCGATCGCCTGCCAGCAGAAGTCGGTGGCCCGGAACAGCCACGCGTGCCAGACCTCGTTGCGGTGCAGCAGGCCCACCACCGGACCGGTGGCCAGCAGCTCGCTGGGCGGGTCGTCGACGATGGGGACGAACGGCGCCGCCGGGTAGCCGCGCTGGCCGGGCAGGACCGCGGGCAGTGCCCCGTCCGGAGTGGAGACCGCTGTCAGATAGCGGCACACGCGCTCCACCCGCTGGCCGCCGCACCGCCCGATGGCGTCCAGGACCCGCAGCGCCTGCCCGGTGTGCAGCGGCTGGCTCACCGGGCCGCGCAGATCGGGCTCCAGGGCGTGTCCGTAGCCGCCGTCCTCGTTGCGGTAGGCCTCCAGCGCGGTCTCCACCGGGTCGGGGCCGCCGTTCAGGAAGTGGTAGGAGAAGAGACGCTGCTCCAGCACGCGCGCGGTGAGCCACATGAACTGCTCGGCGCGCAGGAGCGGGGAGTGCGCCGGGGGCGTAGGGGGGAGCGGGGAAGCTCCGGTTTCGGCCATGCGCAAGACCGTAGGGCGGAAAGCGGTCTCGGCAAGCGGTCCCGGGCAGGGCCCACTCTCAGGGGCGGGATACTGGTTTCATGCGGTTGACGGTTTTCTGGCAGCGGATGGCGGAACACTTCGGTTCCGGGTACGCCGACACCTTCGCGCGCGATCACGTGATGACGGAGCTCGGCGGACTGACGGTGCACGAGGCGCTGAACGCCGGCTGGGAGGCCAAGGACGTGTGGCGCGTGGTCTGCACGGTCATGAACGTTCCGGGGGAGAGGCGCTGACCGTGCGCGGAGATCGGATACGGGCCACGCGGTGTCAGTGGCGTGGGCGAGACTTGCACCGTGGCATCCACTGACGAGGACGGGCGGACCGTCCAGGACGCATCCCCGGCCGACACGGCCGACACGGCGCCGCGCGCCGGAGCACCGGCCGCCGGCGCCGCGGTACCGGGCGCCCGCATGCCGCGCTGGCTGCCGCGCGCCATGGTGCTGGCGCTCGCCCTCGTCGCCGCCTTCCAGCTCGGCAGCTGGGCCTTCCACCAGCTCACCGGGCTGCTGATCAACATCCTCATCGCGTTCTTCCTGGCGCTCGCCATAGAGCCCGCGGTGAGCTGGATGGCCTCCCGCGGCATGCGCCGCGGCTTCGCGACCTTCCTGGTCTTCCTCGGCCTGGCGATCGCCACCGCGGGATTCATCACCCTGCTCGGCTCGATGCTGGCCGGGCAGATCATCAAGATCGTCGAGGACTTCCCCGACTACCTGGACTCGGTCATCAACTGGGTCAACCACACCTTCCACACCGAGCTGAAGCGGGTCGACGTCCAGGAGGGCCTGCTGCACTCCGACTGGCTGCGCAAGTACGCGCAGAACAGCGCGGCCGGTGCGCTCGACGTGTCCGGACAGGTGCTCGGCGGCCTCTTCCAGCTGCTGACGATCACCCTGTTCGCCTTCTACTTCGCCGCCGACGGCCCCCGGCTGCGCCGCACCCTGTGCTCCGTGCTGCCGCCCACCCGCCAGGCCGAGGTGCTGCGCGCCTGGGAGATCGCCGTCGACAAGACCGGCGGCTATCTGTACTCGCGCGGCGTGATGGCGCTGATCTCCGGCATCGCGCACTACATCCTGCTGGAGGCCCTCGGCGTGCCGTACGCGCCCGTGCTGGGCGTGTGGGTGGGGCTGGTCTCGCAGTTCATCCCCACCATCGGCACCTATCTCGCGGGCGCGCTGCCGATGCTGATCGCGTTCACCGTCAACCCGCTGTACGCGGTGTGGGTGCTGGTGTTCGTCGTGATCTACCAGCAGTTCGAGAACTACATGCTGCAGCCCAAGCTGACCTCCAAGTCGGTCGACATCCACCCCGCGGTCGCCTTCGGATCGGTCATCGCGGGCACCGCGCTCCTCGGCGCGGTCGGCGCGCTGATCGCCATCCCGGCGGTCGCGACGCTCCAGGCGTTCCTGAGCGCCTACGTGAAGCGGTACGACGTCACGGACGACCCGCGGGTGCACGGGCACCGCCGGCGCGGCACGGGCGGCCCCGGGCCGTTCACGCGCGCGTGGCGTCTGACACAGCGCCTGATATGGCAGCGGCCCGAGAGCTCCGGGGACACTCCGTCCTGACGGCCGCCGTGATCCGCGGACGAGCCGCGGTCAGTAGGTGAGTACGGCCCACACCCCGGCAGCGGCGACGGCCGCCGCGTAGCAGCCCACCGCCGCGGCCACGACCCGCCACCGGGTCCGCTCGCTCCACGCGGTGCGGGACAGCAGCCAGGTCAGGGCCGGCAGGACCAGCACCGCGTGCAGGCTGACCCCGTGCAGCGGCTTGAGCGGGGCCGTCGAGTCGTACGCCGCCTGCTGGTGCCCGGTCCGGACGAGTACCACCCCGCGCGCGATCATCGCCGCTCCCGAGGCCAGCGCCACCAGCAGGACCGCGAACCCGGAGCGCACCGCGAGCGCCATGCCCGCCGGACCGGCCGGCCGGCGCCGGAAGGACACCACCGCGAAGACGGTGAGCACCACCACCAGGACCCCGCCGCCCACCGCGAGCAGCATCGACACCGCGGTGTCGAAGGGCGTCTCCATGTCGAGGTGCGAGGGCACCCGGCGCCATGCCTGCAGGGTGATCCCGCCGACCTCCACCACGCAGTCGGCGGCGAACACGAGCAGCAGGACGGTCCGCAGCCGCTCCCCGACCCTCAGGTAGGAGGTGACCCAGGTGACCGCCATCAGCGTCAGTCCGAAGGAGAGCCCGAACGTGACGGGCTTGCGCCAGGAGACCGGCCCGTACCAGGGGCCGCCGTCGACCGCGAACACCACCAGATGCGCCAGACCGGAGAGGACGAGCAGCGCTCCGGTCACGTGACAGAGACGCTCGGCGGGGCGCACCCGGCTCAGGATCCCGGTCAGCGGGTTCGGCGGCGCCTTGCGGGGCGGACTCTTCAGGGAGGAGGACATGCGCCCAGCCTCCCGGCGCCCGACCGCGCGGTCGTCGTCCGGCCGAAGGCACCCGCCGTACGCCGTGCGGAGTAGCGGAATAGGGGATGAGGGGGATGACGGGATGAGGGGATCAGGAGACCGTGGCGGCCGGCGGGGTCCACCGCCGGGTGCGGGGGACGGTGCCCTGGACGCCGTAGTCCTTCTTGAGGTGTTCGGGGATGGCGTAGTGCATGACGCGGCCACGGGTGAGCGAGGACAGTTCGAGGACGGTCGTGAGATGGCCGAGGCGGTCCAGGGCCCAGGCGCCCAGCGGTGAGCGGTCCTCGATGGTCTCCAGGACGCCGAGGAGGTGCGGTACGGCCTTGACGACGGTGTCCCACGGCGTGCGCGGCACCTCCAGCCAGTCCGCGCAGGTGTCGCCGACCAGGTGGCGGATCAGGGCGGAGACGATCGGGTCGAAGAAGGTGCCGGGGACGACCTCCTCGTAGAGGTCGATGAGCTGCCGGGTCAGGACCACGCCCTCCTCGGAGGGGCCCATGTGGCGGACCATGTAGAGGTCGAGGAAGGCGCGTGCCTCTTCGAGGGTCTTCGGGACGGCCTCCTGGTCGACGCCGAGCATGGCGCCCACCACCCGCCACGCGTAGTAGTACGCCTCGGCGCCCTCCGTGGACAGGTGGATGCCCAGCCGGTGCAGGCTGTCGAGGACCAGCATGGAGAAGAACATCTGCCCGCCGATCATGTCCTCCTGGCAGATCGGCGTGCCGAGCTCCTCGGTGTCCCAGCGGTTCTCGCGCCTGAGGTGGTGCCGGATGGAGGCGTGCAGCAGGCGCACCTTCTGGGCGGCCGGGACGAAGCGGCCACCGGCCTCGAAGGCGTCGGGCCGCATGAGGTAGACGGTGAACTGGCCGGTCTCCGCCATCCGCTTGGACGGGTACCTCAGCCCGTGGGTGGCCGACAGCAGCTTCGCCACGCGCGGGACGACGTAACAGGCGGGCATGGCGGCGAAGGACAGCGCGGTCGAGATGTGCACGTTGTTGTCGATGAAGAACAGCCGGGCCTTCTCCATCTCGCCCCAGTCCACCCAGGACGGCGGCACCCGGGTGGCCTCCAGGTACTCCCGCGCGACCTCGGGCAGCCCGTCCGGCAGAGGTGCGCCGGCGGTGGAGACGTAGCGCATCAGGGTGTTGAAGGTGCCCACCTCCCCGCGCTCGAAGAGGGCGGCGACCGTGGCGTCGGCGAGTTCGTCACCGGCGTGCCGCAGGGGGTCCATCGAGGCCTCGGTGTGCATCACGGCAGGGCTCCTTGTCGTCGCGGGTGCCGTCCGGCCGTCCAGGCCGTCCGGGCCGTCCGTGGGGGTCAGGACAGGCGGACCGTGGCCGAGTGGGCCAGCGAGGTCAGGGCGCCGGCGGCGGGGGCCGGCACGTCCAGTTCGTGGAGGGCGTCGAGCGCTTCCGCGACCCGGGCGCCGATCATGTGCTCGATCCGGTCGGGTGCCCCGAGCCGGCACATCACCTCGCGGACCGCGTCGAGGCCGTCCGCGTCCAGGTCACGGCGGCCGAGCAGGGTGCCGAGCCGCTCCCGGTCGTCGGCCCGGGCGAGGCGCCAGGTCTCCGCGAGCAGGGCGGTGGGCCGGTGGCCGCGTACGTCGTCGGCGTTGGCCTTGCCGGTGTGCTCCGGGGCCCCGAACAGGCCGAGCAGGTCGTCGCGCAGCTGGAAGGCCTCGCCCAGCGGCAGCCCGTACCCGGAGTACCCCGTGCGCAGCCGCTCGCCGGCCCCGGCCAGGGCGCCGCCGATCAACAGGGGCTGCTCGACGGTGTACTTGGCGGTCTTGTAGCGGATCACCTTCAGCGAGGCCGTGGTGTCCGGACCGGCTCCGGTGCGCAGGATCTCCAGGCACTCGCCCGCGATCAGCTCCCGGGCCAGCACCGACCACAGGGGGCGGGCCCGGGCGAGGTAGGCGGCGGGCAGCCCGCAGGTCGCGAACAGCTGTCCGGCCAGTGACATCAGCAGATCGCCCACGAGCATCGCCAGCGACCGCGCGGTGTCGTCGGCGCGCGGACGGTCCGCCACGGCGGCCCGCAGGGCGAGGTGCGGGGTGGGGCGGCCGTGCCGCAGCGGGCTGTCGTCGATGAGGTCGTCGTGTACGACGGCGGCGGCGTGCACCAGTTCCATGGAGGCCGCCGCCCGCACCAGCGCCTCGCTGTCCGGCTGGCCCACCGCGCGCCAGCCCCAGTAGCAGAACGCCGCCCGCAGCCGTTTGCCGTCCGCGACCGCCGCCTCCAGCTGCTCGGCCACCGGGGCCAGGAGCGGGTCGACCGCCGCGAACAGGCCTGCCTCCTCGGCGACGAACCCGCGCAGTACGTCGTCGACGCGGTTCTTGAAGGCGGGCGGATCCCACCGGTCAGTCATCGCCGGCGGTCCGCCGCAGGAGGGCGTGCCTGGCGAGGATCTCCAGATGGGCCGGGGGCACGGCCGCGTACCGGTCCAGGACCAGGCGTCCCCGTGCGGTCAGATCGTGCTCGGCCTCGGACGCCAGCGCGCCGGCGTCCGAGCGGCGCAGCAGCCCGCGTAACGTCCCGAAGGCGGTGCCCACCGTGCTCACCGCCAGATCGGCCAGCCCCGCCGCCAGCAGTACGGCCTGCTCGTCCAGACCGCGTCGTCCCGTCTCACGTGTCATGCGCTCTCCCACCCACGGCACCCGGAGGCGGCGCCCCGGCCGCCTCTTCGAGCATCGCGGCACGACGGGCGCGGGCAGGCGGAAACTCACGATCGGGTGAACGCCCTGCCGGGTGGTGCGGAGCGCCGTGTCGCGCTTCCGCTTCCGGCTGCCGCCCCCGAAGTGGCACACACGCCCCCGTTCAGGCCCCCGCGTGAGAGGGGGGTGAGCACCCTGCGGGGAGTGGCGGGAGTACCGCGTGGTGCGCTTGACACGAAAATCGAACATCCATTCTTATGGAGGCTCCGGCACGGCTCACGGCGGGGATCCCGGCGGCAGTTCGACACGGTTTCGGCGGAGAAGTACCTGAGTTGTCCACAGGTCGAACCGGCGTCGGGACGCATTGTCAGTGGCAGGCGTTAGCGTCTTTGACGTGAAGCGATCGACTCAAGCAAACCGGGTGGAACCCATGGCAGGAACCGACCGCGAGAAGGCGCTCGACGCCGCGCTCGCACAGATTGAACGGCAATTCGGCAAGGGCGCGGTCATGCGCATGGGCGACCGGACGAAGGAGCCCATCGAGGTCATCTCGACCGGGTCGACCGCGCTCGACGTCGCCCTGGGCGTAGGCGGCCTGCCGCGCGGCCGTGTCGTGGAGATCTACGGACCGGAGTCCTCCGGCAAGACGACCCTGACCCTGCACGCCGTGGCCAACGCACAGAAGGCGGGCGGCCAGGTCGCGTTCGTGGACGCGGAGCACGCCCTTGACCCCGAGTACGCGCAGAAGCTCGGCGTCGACATCGACAACCTGATCCTCTCCCAGCCGGACAACGGCGAGCAGGCCCTGGAGATCGTGGACATGCTGGTCCGCTCCGGCGCCCTCGACCTCATCGTCATCGACTCCGTCGCCGCGCTCGTCCCGCGCGCGGAGATCGAGGGCGAGATGGGCGACAGCCACGTCGGTCTCCAGGCCCGTCTGATGAGCCAGGCGCTGCGGAAGATCACCAGCGCGCTCAACCAGTCCAAGACCACCGCGATCTTCATCAACCAGCTCCGCGAGAAGATCGGCGTGATGTTCGGCTCCCCGGAGACCACGACCGGTGGCCGCGCGCTGAAGTTCTACGCCTCGGTGCGACTCGACATCCGCCGCATCGAGACCCTGAAGGACGGCACCGAGGCGGTCGGCAACCGCACCCGGGTCAAGGTCGTCAAGAACAAGGTCGCACCGCCCTTCAAGCAGGCCGAGTTCGACATCCTCTACGGCCAGGGCATCAGCCGCGAGGGCGGCCTGATCGACATGGGCGTGGAGAACGGCTTCGTCCGCAAGGCCGGCGCCTGGTACACGTACGAGGGCGACCAGCTCGGCCAGGGCAAGGAGAACGCGCGCAACTTCCTCAAGGACAACCCCGACCTCGCCAACGAGATCGAGAAGAAGATCAAGGAGAAGCTGGGCGTCGGGGTCCGCCCGGAGACGCCCGCCGCCGAGCCGGGCGCGGACGCGGCGGTCACCACCGCGGCGGCCACGGACGACGCGGCGAAGACGGTGCCGGCCCCGGCCGCCGCCAAGGTCACCAAGCCCAAGGCCGCCACCGCCAAGAGCTGACGCCGTGACACGACGAACCGACTGGGCCGACCACGAGTACACGTCCCCCGGTGCCCCACGGGGGAGGGGCACCGGGGGCGACCCGGGCTCCACCGGGGACGGCGACGAGGCCTACGGCACGGGCGGCGACCACCACGGGGGCGGCACATACGGGGGAGACGGCGCGTACGGCGGTTTGTACGCCGACGGCTTCCACGCCGACGGCACGCCCGGCGACCCGGACGGACCGCGCGGGCACGGGTCACCCGGCCGTGGCTCGCGGAGGCCGGAGACGCGCCGCCGGCGCGGCTTCGGGGAGCCGTCCGGTGAGGACGGGGGTTCCTCCTCCTCGTCGAGGGCCGAGCAGGGGGAACCTCCAGCGGACCCGGCTGAGCGGGCGCGGGCGATCTGTCTGCGCCTGCTCACCGGGACCCCGCGCACCCGGAAGCAGCTCGCGGACGCCCTGCACAAGCGGGAGATCCCGGACGAGGTCGTCGAGGAGGTGCTGTCGCGGTTCGAGGAGGTCGGGCTGATCAACGACAGCGCGTTCGCGGACGCCTGGGTGGAGTTCCGGCACCACGGCCGGGGGCTGGCCCGGCGCGCACTCGCCCGGGAACTGCGCACCAAGGGCGTCGACTCGGCGCTCATCGACGAGGCCGTCGGCCAACTCGACTCCGAGCAGGAGGAGGAGACCGCCCGCGAACTCGTCGCCCGCAAGCTCCGCTCCACCCGGGGCCTCGACCGCGACAAGCGGATCCGCCGCCTCGCCGGCATGCTCGCCCGCAAGGGGTACTCCGAGGGCATGGCCCTCCGGGTCGTCCGGCGGGCGCTGGAGGAGGAGGGCGAGGACACGGAGTTCCTGGAGAGCGGCGACTTCTGACGGGGCGTCTGTCTCGGAGGGGGTGGGGCTAACCCCCCGTCAGAACACCGGACCACCACAGTGCCCCGGGACCCTCGCGTGGACGACGGTGTACGCCATGATGCTGCGCTACGCCCTCAAGACCGTCCGCGCCCGCAAGGCCGGTTTCCTCGGCGCCTTCCTCGCCCTGCTCTGCGCGGCTGCCCTGATCTCCGCCTGCGGCACGCTCCTCGACACCGGCCTGCGCGGCACGATCCGCACCGAGCGCTACGCGGCTACCCCGGTCCTGGTCTCCGCCGACCAGTACGTCCACCGAACCACGGTCAAGTACAAGCACGGCAAGACCAAGATCAAGCGCAAGGCGAAACCCGTCGCCGAACGCGCCTGGCTACCGGAAGGCCTCGCGGCCGGACTCGCCCGTACACCCGGTGTCGCCCGGGTCGTGCCCGAACTGACCTTCCTCGCCCAGCCGCTGACCCGGGCCGGCACCGGCGGCCGTACCGCCTACGGGCACGCCTGGGAGTCCGCCCCGCTCACGCCGTACCGGTTGGTCACCGGCACCGCGCCCCGGGCCGACACCGACCTGGTCGTCGACCGCGACCTCGCCGCACGTGCCCGCCTGCGGCCCGGCGACACCCTCACCGTGCAGTCGACCCAGGCCCCGCGTGCCTACCGGATCACCGGAATCGCCGCCCCGGCCACGGACGTACGCCACCAGACGGCCCTCTTCTTCTCCGCCGGCGAGGCCCGCAGGCTGGCCGCGCACCGCGGGCAGGTCACCGCGTTCGGTGTGCTGCCGACGCACGGCACCGATCCGCAGCGGCTGAAGCAGGCCGTGGCACGGACGCTGCGCGGCACCACCGCCCAGGTCTCCACCGGGGACGCCCGCGGCCCCGTCGAGTTCCTGGACGCGGCAGCCGCCCGGGTCAGGCTGGTCAGCATGGGCGGCGCCATGGGCGGCACCTCGCTGCTCGTGGCGGTCCTGGTGGTCGTCGGCACCTTCGCGCTCACCGTCCAGCAGCGCCACCGCGAACTCGCCATGCTGCGCGCCATCGCCGCCGCACCGGGACAGATCCGCCGCCTGCTCGGCCGCGAGGCCTTGATCGTCGGCGCGGTGGCCGGCACGCTCGGCGCACTCCTCGGCCTGCCCCTGGGCGCATGGCTGCAGACCAGGTTCGTCGCGCTCGGCGCCGTGCCTGCGGCGCTTCAGCACACCACCGGTGTCGTCCCGCCCCTCGCCGCGCTCGCCGCGACCCTGGCCGGCGCCTGGACGGCGGCCAGGGTGGCCTCCCGGCGCATCACCCGGATCCGGCCGGCCGAGGCGCTCGTCGAGTCCCGCGTCGAACCCGCCTGGCCTGCCCGGGGCAGGATCGCCACCGGTCTGCTGCTGCTCGCCGGTGGAACCGTCCTCGTCGTGCTGCTCACCTCCCTGCGCACCGAACCCGCCTCGACTCCCGTCACCTTCCTCGCCGTCGTGGTCCTCGCCACCTCCGTCGCCCTGCTCGGTCCGCTGCTGGTCAGGGCGGCCGTGCTGCTGCTCGCCGGCCCGCTGCGGCTCACCGGTCACAGTGGCCGGCTCGCCACCGCCAACCTGCGCGGCAACGCCGCCCGGATGGCCTCTGTCGTCACCCCCCTCACCCTGCTCGTCGGCATGACCTGCACGGTGCTGTTCGTCCCATCCACCCTCGGCGCCGCCGCGCGCGCCCAGGCCCACGCCGGCGTCACCGCCGACTGGGTCGTGGCCGCCCGGGGACCCGGGGTACCGGCCGCGGCGGCACGGGAGTTGCGCACGCACCGCGATGCCGTCACCGAAGTGGTCCGCACGACGGTCCGCATCGGACTCGACAAGTACCCGGCCCAGGGCGTCACTCCCGAGGGCCTCGCCCGCACCTGGGATCCCGAGGTGACCGCCGGCTCCCTCGACCGGCTCACCGACCGCACGGTCGCCGTCAGTGAACTGGCCGCCGATCAGCAGCACCTGAGGCCCGGCAGCACCCTGAGACTCACGCTCGGCGACGGCACGCCCGCTACGCTCACCGTCGCCGCCGTCTACGCCCGGGGTCTCGGCTTCGGAGACCTCACCTTCGCCCACGACCTCGTCTCGCACCACGTGGACAACCCGCTCGCCTCCTCCGTCTTCGTCAGCACCGCCCGTACAAAAGCACAACTCGCGACTACGCTGCGTGAGTTCCCAGGGCTCGAAATTCTTTCGCCGGCCGCCGCCGACTCGCTCGACGCCCACCGCCGCCAGGACAACGCCGAGGTCGACTTCCTGGCCATGGGGCTGGTCCTCGCCTTCACCGCCATCGCCGTCGTCAACACGCTCGCCATGTCGGTCGCGGACCGCGTGCGGGAGTTCGCACTGCTCAGGCTCTCCGGTGCCACCCGTCGTCAGGTGCTGCGGATGCTGCGCACCGAGGTGCTGTCCGTGCTGACACTCGCCACGGCACTCGGCAGCGGCATCGCGCTCGCCGTACTGACCGCGTTCAGCGTCGGCATGACGGGCCGTGCTGCGCCGGTCGGCGAACCATTGCTGTACGTGATGGTCGTCGCGACCGCCGGGCTGCTCGCGCTGGTGGCCGCGGCCCTTCCCGGGCGGGTGGCGCTGCGGGTGCCGGCGGTGACGGCGGCGACGGCGAAGGATTAGGCCGAGCCGCCTCAGTGGCCGCCGGGGGCGTTCCAGTCGACGAGTTGGACGATGACGCCGTTGGGGTCGGTGACCTGGAAGGCGCGCTCGCCCCAGGGCTCCTCGCGCAGCGGCATCGTGATCGCGACGCCCTCGGCGGTCAGGCGGGTGAGTTCGGCTTCGAGGTTGTCGACGACGAAGGCGAGGATCACCCCGTCGGCGTGGTCCTCGCGCTGGTCCTCGGGGAGCGAGGCCAGGCCGCGCCGCAGGTAGACGACGTTCATCCCGGCGTCGTCGCGGGTCAGTGAGGCGAAACCGTCCGCGGCCAGTTCTTCGCGGAACCCGAAGTGGTCGGTGAGGAAGGCGCTGGACGCCACGACGTCGTCGACGTTGAGGGAGACGGCGGAAGCGGTGATCGACACGAGAGCTCCTTGACCTTGGCCTGGTGGGCAGGTGACCAGGCGACCTGGAATTACTCTGTACGTTGTACATTGTACCGCGTACAGAGTAATTGATGGGGGCAGGGCGGTCGGTGGGGGAGGATGTCCAGATGCCTCTCGACCGAAGCGGGGCCGGTGATCCGGCCCGCTCCCTGGAACTGCTCTGGCGGGTCCCCGCCGCACCGCGACGCGGCCCGCGGCAGCGGCTGGACATCGACACGGTGGTCACCGTCGCCATCGGACTGGCGGATGCCGAGGGTCTGGACGCGGTCACGATGCGCCGGGTCGCGCAGCAGCTGGGGGTGGTCCCGATGACCCTCTACACCTATGTGCCGGGCAAGGCCGAGCTCCTGGACCTCATGCTGGACACCGCCTACGTCCGGATGTCGCGGGCCGACACCACGGGCCGGCCGTGGCGATTCCGGCTGATCGCGGTGGCCGAGGAGAACCGGACGCTGTTCGAGGCGCACCCGTGGGCCGCGACGGTCTCCACCGGCCGTCCGCCGCTGGGGCCGGGAATGATGGCCAAGTACGAACACGAACTGTCGGCACTGGACGGACTCGGGCTCGACGACGTGGAGATGGACGCCGCCCTGACCTTTCTCCTCACCTTCGTTCAGGCCAACGCCCGCTCGGCGGCGGAGGCTCGCGCCGCCCGGCAGGACAGTGCCCTGGACGACGAGCAGTGGTGGGCGGCCAACGCCCCGCTGCTCGAAAAGGTTCTCGACCCGCGGACCTACCCCACCGCCGTCCGCGTCGGCACGGCGGCGGGTACCGCGCACGGTGCCGCGTACAGCCCCGGTCACGCCTGGGAGTTCGGCCTCGGCCGGGTGCTCGACGGTCTTGCCGTGCTCATCGACGGCCGCACGGACGCGACCGGGAACCACCGGGCCGACGGGACCGGGGAGCCGTAGGGCGTGGGGCGTGGGGTCAGGACGGCTGGGGTGGCTGGGGGGTGACCGGGAGGCCCGCTGTCTTCCATGCCTGGAAGCCGCCGATCAGGTCCGTTGCCCGGTGCAGGCCCAGCTGGTGCAGGGAGGCGGCGGCCAGGCTGGACGCGTAGCCCTCGTTGCAGATCACGACGACCTGGAGGTCGTGGCCGGTGGCCTCCGGGGTCTTGTGGCTGCCCTGGGGATCCAGGCGCCACTCCAGTTCGTTGCGCTCTATGACGAGCGCACCGGGTATCAGCCCGTCCCGGTCGCGCAGCGCCGCGTACCGGATGTCGACGAGCAGGGCCTCGCCGGAGCGCGCCGCCTCGTACGCCTCCCGCGCGTCGATGCGCTGGTAGCCCGCGCGCACCCGCTCCAGCAGTTCGTCGACGCCCACCGGGCGGGACTCCGCCGGTTCCGTGCCGCTCACTGCCAGTCCTCCGGGCGCTCGACCTGCTCCAGGCGCAGCACCTGTCCGGTGCGGCTGTAGCGGCGGATCCGTGGCAGCGGCGGGTAGTAGGCGTGGACGGAGACCGCGTGGCGCTCGGTGGACTCGTTGTGTACCTCGTGGACGTGGTCGCGGCCGAAGGAGCGGCCCTTGCCGGCCGGCAGCCGGCGCTCGCGGTCGACGCCCTCGGAGAGTTCCAGGGTCTTCCAGCCGTCGGTGGGCAGCCGGGTGGCCAGCGAGTACTCCTTCAGCTCACCGCTCGCGGTGAGGAAGGCGCCGACCGACTCGGCATGGTCGTGCCAGCCGGTGCCGGAGCCGGGCGGCCAGCCGATCAGCCATGCCTCGCTGCCGGCGGGGCCGTCGAGCCGGACCCAGGTGCGGCCCTCGGGGTCGAGCGGGAGCGAGGCGATCAGCTCGGCGTCGGCGGCCGTACGCCGGACGAAGTCGAGGAGGTCCGCCTGGGTGGGCGCGGCGCCGGGCGCGGAGGCGGACGGAGAAACGGAGGGGGAGGAGGAAGAGAGGGAGGCAGACACGTGCACCGATCCTGACGAGGGTTCGCAGAAGCGGGCGCAGACGGCGCCCGGAGAGAGGAGAGATATGCGAAGTCAGCAGGACGGAAGACACACGCAGCCCGCATAGCGGACCAGGTCCACATGGACCTTCCGCCACAGGCGCACAGTGGTGTCGTTCACGATGCGGAGTACACCACGCCGGTGCGGGCCGGTCAACTCACCGTCAGAATGTGGACGGCCCGGTCACCGCACGGGGGAACCGGCCGGTGCCTCCGCCTCCGCCCGCTGCTCCGCCTGCTCGGCCGCCTCCTGGTCCTTGCCGCCCAGCGTGGCCTCGGCCGCCGCGTACAGGTCGGCCGGGCGGACGCCGTTGAGGGCGGTGACCAGATGGCCGTCGGGGCGCACGAGCAGCACCGCGTGCGCCGGGGCGCCCGGGTAGGCCTCGGCGACCAGCAGCTCGGCGGGGTGCGGCAGCGCGGTCACGGCCGCCGCGAGCCGGGGCATGATCCCGGCGGAGACCCAGTGCTTGCGGTCCCAGACGCCGGTACCGGGGGCGATGAGGACGACGAGCAGCGCGCCGCGGCCGAGGCGGGAGCGCAGCTGCACGAAGGTGCCGTCCTCCGCGGTGACTCGGACGTCGGCGACCGGTGTCCCCGGCGGGGTGTCGACCGGGATCTCGTGCTCCAGGTGCCGGGGGGCGAGGGGCGAGTCGGCGTACGCCCCCGGCGCGCCGAGCGGACCGTGCCCCAGGTGGCCTTCCGTGAGGAGTGCGTCGTGCCCCCGGGACGCGCCCGGGACGAACCCGCGCAGCCCGCCACCACCGCGCAGCACCGGCAGCACCTGGTCGGCGGCGCGCAGCCGGGCGGCGACCACCGCGCGTCGCTCCGTCTGGTAGCTGTCGAGGAGCGCCTCGTGCGGGCCGTGGTGCCAGGCCGGGGCCAGCTTCCAGGCGAGGTTGTCCACGTCCCGCAGTCCCTCGTCCAGGCCGTGTGTCCCGAGCGCGCCGAGCAGGTGCGCGGCGTCCCCGGCGACGAACACCCGGCCCACCCGCCACCTGCGGGCGAGGCGGTGGTGCACGGTGTGGACGCCGGTGTCGAGCAGGTCGTACGGCGGTGTGGTGCCGCCCGTCCAGCCCGCGAGGGTCTCGCGGATCCGGGCCACGAGCAGCTCGGGCGTGACCAGGTCCTTGCCGGGCGGCAGCAGCCAGTCCAGGCGCCACACGCCGTCCGGGAGGGGGCGGGCGGTCACCTCCGCGGCCGAGGGCCCGGACGTCCGCCACGGCGGGGTCCGATGGAGCAACGCCTGACCGGGCCAGGGAAGTTCCGTGCGCAGTGCGGCGACCGCGTGCCGTTCCACCGCGGTGCGGCCCGGGAAGCGGATGTCCAGGAGCTTGCGCACGGTCGAGCGGGGTCCGTCGCAGCCCACCAGGTAACTGCCGCGCCACCAGGTGGCCTTGGGGCCGCGGGTGTGCGCGGTGACTCCGGAGCGCTCCTGTTCGACGGCGTCCAGGCGGCTATCGGTGGCGATCCTGACCAGCGGTTCGTCGGCGATCGCGGCGCGCAGGGCGTCGGTCAGCACGTGCTGGGCGAGGTGCAGCGGGGACGGCTCGCCGGTGTCGTCGAAGACGACCTCGCGCAGCACCTGGCGGCGCCGCATCGACCGCCAGCCGGTCCAGCGGGTGCCCAGTTCCTCCAGCGGGGCGCCGGACAGGCGCGTCACCAGGGCGGCGGTGTCCTCGCGGAGCACCACCGTGCGCGCCGGGCGCGGCTCGTCCTTGCCCGGACCCTCGTCCAGGACGACGGAGGGCACCTCCTGGCGGGCCAGCGCCAGGGCGAGCGTGAGCCCGACGGGCCCCGCTCCGACGATGATCACCGGGTCCACGGCGCGGCGCCCCCTGCCCGTACGCAAGTCCCGACGGACATCGATGAACAAGTGGGTGGAGCAGGGTGCACGATCACAGAACGTATGCAACAGACTGGGCGCCACCCGGTCAAGCGGCGCACCCGGGGACACGTCAGCATGGCGGGCGCGCGGACCCCGTCGGTGCGCCGGAAGACGGCGGAGGCGGCGGCCGTGCGGCCACCGCCTCCGTACCCGGTGCACGTGTTGACTTTGGGTCAGACGGACGCTCCCGTGCCGTACGAGCCGGCCACTTCGGCGGCGTTCAGGTCCTGGACGTCCTCGGGGCCCAGCACCGCGCCGGTGCCGCGCCTGCTGCGCCGCAGCCGCTTCTCCAGCCAGGAGGCGAACGTGGTGAGCGCGAGGTTCAGCACGATGAAGACGACGCCGACGACGACGAAGCTCGGGATGACGTTGGCGTAGTTGGCGGCCAGCGTGCCGCGCGCCGTGAGCAGTTCCGTGAACTGGAGCATCACGCCGCCCAGCGCGGTGTCCTTCACGACCACCACGAGCTGGCTGACGATGGCCGGCAGCATCACGGTGACCGCCTGCGGCAGCAAAATGCCGGTCATCGTCTGCCCCTTGCGCAGCCCGATCGCGTACGCCGCCTCCGTCTGCCCCTTGGGGAGTGCGAGGATGCCGGCCCGCACCACCTCGGCGAGCACCGAGGCGTTGTAGAGCACCAGGCCGGTGACGACGGCGTACAGCGGCCGTTCGTCGCTGCCGACGTCGGTGGAGCGGACGTAGAACTCGTTGGCGAACAGCATCAGCAGCAGGACCGGGATCGCGCGGAAGAACTCCACGATCCAGGCGGCCGGTATCCGCACCCAGGCGTGGTCGGACATGCGGGCGATGCCGAAGACCGCGCCCAGCGGGAGGGCGATGACCATGGCGAGCGCCGCGGCCTTGAGCGTGTTGCCGAGGCCCGGCAGCAGGTACGTGGACCATGCCTCGGAGGTGGTGAACGGCTGCCACAGGTCCCACTTGAGCTGGCCCTTGTCGTCCATCTTCTGCCAGACCCACCAGACCGCGAGGGCGAGGAGCAGCACGAAGGCGACGGAGAGGACCACGTTGCGCCGCTTGGCGCGGGGCCCGGGGGTGTCGTACAGGACGGAGCTCATCGCTTCACCGCCAGGCGCTTGGCGAGCCAGCCGAGGAACAGGCCGGTCGGGAGGGTCAGGACCACGAAGCCGAAGGCGAAGACCGCGCCGATGGCCAGCGTCTGGGCCTCGTTCTCGATCATCGTCTTCATCAGGGCGGCGGCCTCGGCGACGCCGATCGCGGCGGCCACCGTGGTGTTCTTCGTGAGCGCGATCAGAACGTTGGCCAGCGGGCCGATCACCGCGCGGAAGGCCTGTGGGAGCACGATCAGCCGCAGGCTCTGCGAGAAGTTCAGCCCGATCGCGCGGGCCGCCTCGGCCTGCCCGACGGGCACGGTGTTGATGCCCGAGCGGATCGCCTCGCAGACGAAGGCCGCGGTGTAGGCGGTCAGGCCGAGCACCGCGAGGCGGAAGCCCTGGACCTTGAAGTCGGAGGCGCCCAGCGTCATGCCGAAGATGTCGGCGAGGCCGAGCGAGGTGAAGATGATGATGACGGTCAGGGGGATGTTCCGGACGATGTTGACGTAGGCGGTGCCGAATCCGCGCATCAGCGGGACCGGACTGACCCGCATCGCGGCCAGCAGGGTGCCCCAGACCAGGGAGCCGACGGCGGAGAGGACGGTCAGTTCCACCGTCGTCCAGAACGCCCCTAGGACGTCGTAGCCTTGAAGAAAGTCGAACACGATCTCCCGCGCTTCCGGGTGTGTGGCGTACGTGGAGGGCATGGCGCGCCGCCGCCGGGGAAGCGGTGGCGGCGGCGCGCGCGAGGAACCGCGCGATGGGCTGCCGGGTCCCTGCGTCGGCGGATCCCCGCGACCCGTGCGGGGGCGGGTTCCGCTGTGCGCGAAGCCTTACTTGACGATCGCGCCGATCTTCGGGGCGGGCTCGTTCTTGTAGTCGGCCGGGCCGAAGTTCTTGGTGACGGCCTTGTCCCAGGAACCGTCGCCGACCATCTTCTCCAGCGCCTTGTTGATCTTGTCGACGGTGGCGGAGTCGCCCTTCTTGACGCCGATGCCGTAGTTCTCGTTGCTCAGCTTCAGGCCGGCGAGCTTGAACTGGCCCTTGTACTTGTCCTGCGCGGCGAAGCCCGCGAGGATCGAGTCGTCCGTGGTCACCGCGTCGACGGAGCCGCTCTGCAGGCCGGCGATGCACTCCGAGTAGGTGCCGACCTCCTTGAGGTTGGCCTTCGGGGCGATCGTCTGCTGGATGTTCTGCGCCGAGGTCGAACCCGTCACGGAACACAGCTTCTTGCCGTTGAGGTCCTCGCCCTTGGCGATGGTCGAGTCCTTCTTGACCAGCAGGTCCTGGTGGGCCAGCAGGTACGGGCCGGCGAAGTCCACCTTCGCCTTGCGCTCGTCGGTGATCGAGTAGGTGGCCGCGATGAACTTCACGTCGCCGCGCGCCAGGGCGTTCTCCCGGTCGGCGCTCTTGGTCTGCACGAACTCGATCTGGTTCGGCTTGTAACCGAGCTGGCCGGCGACATAGGTGGCCACGTCGACGTCGAAGCCCGAGAAGGAGCCGTCGGGCTCCTGGAGGCCGAGACCGGGCTGGTCGAACTTGATGCCGACCTTGATCTTGTCGCCGCCCGAGGAACCGCTGTCGTCCTTGTCGCCGCTGCCGCACGCCGTGGCGGACAGGGCGAGCGCGAGCACGGCGGCCGAAGCGGCGGTGACCTTGCGGAGCTGCATGATGAACATCCCTCGTTCTGGTGAAGACGGCTGTGGAAACGGCTGCGGAGACGGCTGTGCGGGCGGCTGTGCGGACGGCTGTGCGGGCGTCAGCGGGGACGTCTGTGGGGACGTCTGTGGGGACGTCTGTGAAAAGAAGCGGGGCCTGCCGTGCCTCAGTGGTGCAGGATCTTCGACAGGAAGTCCTTGGCCCGGTCGCTGCTCGGGTTGCTGAAGAACCGGTCCGGGGTGGCCTGTTCGACGATCCGGCCGTCGGCCATGAAGACCACCCGGTTCGCGGCCGAGCGGGCGAAGCCCATCTCGTGGGTGACGACGATCATCGTCATGCCGTCCCTGGCCAGCTGCTGCATGACCTCCAGGACCTCGTTGATCATCTCGGGGTCGAGGGCCGAGGTCGGCTCGTCGAAGAGCATGACCTTCGGGCCCATGGCCAGCGCCCGCGCGATGGCGACGCGCTGCTGCTGGCCGCCGGAGAGCTGTGCCGGGTACTTGTCGGCCTGGGTGCCCACGCCGACCCGGTCGAGCAGGGTGCGGGCCTTCTCCTCGGCCTGCTTGCGGTCCGTCTTGCGGACCTTGACCTGCCCCAGCATCACGTTCTCCAGCACCGTCTTGTGTGCGAAGAGGTTGAAGGACTGGAAGACCATGCCGACGTCGGCGCGCAGCCGGGCCAGTTCCTTGCCTTCCTGGGGCAGCGGCCTGCCGTCGATGGTGATCGTTCCGGAGTCGACGGTCTCCAGGCGGTTGACGGTGCGGCACAGCGTGGACTTGCCGGACCCGGAGGGCCCGATCACCACGACGACCTCACCGCGGGCGATCGTCAGGTCGATGTCCTGGAGCACGTGCAACGCGCCGAAGTGCTTGTTGACATTCTTCAGGACAACCAGGTCGCCGGTCGCGGCCACGTCCTGCTTGGCCACCGATACTTCGGTCATCGCTTTCGGGCTCCGTCCTCCTCGGTTGCGCAGGAATGTAGTAACGGCGAATGACCAGCGTCATTACATCTGAGGGAGATCTGAGCATCACGATCCGGTCGCAGGCGGACACGTGCCGTAGTGCCGACGGCCGCCCGGGTATCGGCCGCGTAACGGAACCCGCCCGCCACCGGAACCCACTTGACGCCGTCGGCGTCCATCAGCGTGACTGCTCCTCGTGCACGCGCGCGTGCGCGATTTCTACAACGCGCGGGTTTTCCGCGGACAAGCCGACGGCGAACCACGACCGTACGACCGCTGAACCGGAGGGGGCCGGGATGAGACTGCTGCTCGTCGAGGACGACAACCATGTCGCCGCCGCACTCTCCGCGGTCCTGGCCCGGCACGGGTTCTCCGTCACCCACGCCCGCAGCGGCGAGGAGGCGCTCCGCGCCCTCGTCCCCGAGAGCGACGGCTACGACGTCGTCCTCCTCGACCTCGGCCTGCCCGACCAGGACGGCTACGAGGTCTGCGCCAAGATCCGCAAGCGCACCAGCACCCCGGTCATCATGGTCACGGCCCGCTCCGACGTACGCTCCCGCATCCACGGCCTCAACCTGGGCGCCGACGACTACGTGGTGAAGCCGTACGACACCGGGGAACTGCTCGCCCGCATCCACGCCGTCAGCCGGCGCACCCATCACGAGGACGGCCAGGCCGGCGCCGACGGCGACAGCGCGCTGCGGCTCGGCGCCGTCCGCATCGAACTGCCCACCCGTCAGGTCAGCGTGGACGGCAAGGTCGTCCAGCTCACCCGCAAGGAGTTCGACCTGCTCGCGCTGCTCGCGCAGCGGCCCGGTGTGGTCTTCCGCCGGGAGCAGATCATCAGCGAGGTCTGGCAGACCAGCTGGGAGGGGACCGGCCGCACCCTGGAGGTGCACGTCGCCTCCCTGCGCGCCAAGCTGCGCATGCCCGCGCTCATCGAGACCGTACGCGGCGTGGGCTACCGGCTCGTCGCCCCGGCCGCGTAGCGGGGACGGGTGCGCACACGACTCCTTCCGCTGCTCATCGTCCTGATGGCGGCCGTGCTGCTCGCGCTCGGCGTGCCGCTCGCCGTCAGCACGGCCTCCGCGCAGCAGCAGAAGGTCGTCGTGGACCGTATCGACGACACCGCGCGGTTCGCGGCTCTCGCCCAGTTCGTGACCGACACACCCACCACCGCGCGCCCCGTCCGCACGGACGACCGTCTGGAGACCCTGCGCCGCGAACTCGCCAGCTACTACGGCGTCTACGGCATCCGCGCGGGCGTCTTCTACCGGAACGCCTCCTCCATGGCCAACGCGCCCGACGACTGGGTGCTGCCGACGACCGGCGAGGTCCGGGAGGCCTTCGACGAGGCCCTGCTCAGCCGCCGCAGCCACGACCCCGCGCAGGTGTGGCCGTGGCAGCGCAGCCGGCTGGTGGTGGCCTCACCGGTGATCCGGGACGGCGACGTCGTCGCCGTGGTGGTCACCGACTCGCCCACCGGCCCGATGCGTTCCCGCACCGTGCGCGCCTGGCTGGTGATCGGCGCCGGTGAGTGCGCGGCGATGCTGCTCGCCCTCGGCGCGGCGCTGCGGCTGACCGGGTGGGTGCTGCGGCCGGTACGGGTGCTCGACGCCACCACGCACGCGATCGCCAGCGGCCGGCTCAAGTCCCGGGTCGCGGCGGCCGGCGGCCCGCCGGAACTCAGACGGCTGGCCCGGGCGTTCAACGAGATGGCGGACAACGTCGAGGACGTGCTGGAGCAGCAGCGGGCCTTCGTCGCCGACGCCTCCCACCAGCTGCGCAACCCCCTCTCCGCGCTGCTGCTGCGCATCGAACTGCTCGCCCTCGAACTCCCCGAGGACAACGAGGAGATCGCCTCGGTCCGCACCGAGGGCAAGCGGCTCGCACAGGTTCTCGACGACCTGCTCGACCTGGCGCTGGCCGAGCACGCCGAGGCGGACCTGATGCCGACCGACCTCGGGCGGCTGGCCGAGGAGCGGGTCGCCGCGTGGGCGCCGGCCGCCGCGGCGAAGGGGGTCCGGCTGACCGGCGACTGCCCGCCGGCCACCGGGTGGGCCGACCCGGTCACGCTGTCCAGCGCGCTGGACGCGGTGATCGACAACGCGGTGAAGTTCTCGCCGGAGGGCGGCCTGGTCGAGGTGACCGTGGCCGCCGGCGGAGACGTTGCCACGGTCGTGGTGACCGACTCCGGACCGGGGCTGACGGACGAGGAACTCGCGCGCGTGGGGGACCGGTTCTGGCGCAGCGGACGGCATCAGAACGTGAAGGGGTCGGGGCTGGGGCTGTCGATCACGCGGGCGTTGCTGGCGGCGGGTGGGGGTGCGATCGAGTACGAGCACCATGAGCCGCGGGGGTTGCGGGTGACCGTGTCGGTGCCGCGGGGTGGGTGAGGGCTTGTCGCGCAGTTCCTCCCCCAGCCTTCGGCCGGGGGTACCCCCAGCGCCCCTGGCGGGGCGCTTCAGCCAAGGGCGTTTCAAGCGGGGTCCTTCATGGCTTCACCGAGCGGTAGTAGCGTCGCGCGCCCTCCTGGAGCGGTAGCGGGTCCGTGTAGATCGCGGTGCGCAGGTCGACGAGTTGGGCCGAGTGGACGTGGTTGCCGATGTCGTCGCGGCTCTTGATGACCGTGCGGGTCACCCACTCGGTGAGGCGCGGGTCGACGTCCTTGCGGGTCATCAGGACGTTGGACACCGCGATCGTGGGCACCGTCGTGCCCTGCTGCACGGACGGGTACGCCGACTCCGGCATGTTGGTCGCCCGGTAGTAGAGCGAGGCCGCGCCCTCGGTGTGCAGCTTGGCGACGAGGCTTCCGTCGATCGGGACGAACGTGAAGCTGAACTTCTTCGCCAGGTCCAGCAGCCCCTTGGTCGGCAGCCCGCCCGACCAGAAGAACGCGTCGATCTTGCCGCGCCGCAGCTGGTCCGGGCCGGTGTCTATCCCCTCGGACACCGGTGTGATGTCCTTCGCCGGATCCACCCCGGCGGCCCTGAGCACCCGGTCGGCGATCAGCCGCACCCCCGAGTTGGGCAGCCCGACCGCCACCCGCCTGTGCCGCAGCTGCGCCACGTCGGTGATGCCCGAGTCGCGGGGCACGACGAGCTGGACGTAGTCGTCGTAGAGCCGCGCCACCCCGCGCAGCAGCCCCGCGTCCGGGCCGTCGTTCAGCTCGTACGTCTCCACCGCGTCGGCCGCCGCGATGGTGAAGTCGGCGTGGCCGGTCGCCAGCCGCCGAACGTTCTCGTACGACCCGTTGCTCTGCACCAGCTGCACCTTCAGGCCCGGCATGTCCTTGCGCAGCTCGGTGCGGAGCCGCTCGCCGTACTCCTGGTAGACGCCGCGCAGCGTCCCGGTGCTGAAGACGATCGTGCCGGTCGGCGGCTTCTCGCCGAGCGGCAGCAGCCACCACAGCAGCAGGCCGAACGCGACGACGCCGGCGGTCGCGCACTGGAGGGCGCGGCGTCTGCCGATACGGGGGAGCAGCTTGGACATGCGCGCGATCCTGCCAGCCGGTCACCGTCCTGACCAGGGCGGGGTTCGGGGGCCCGGGCGGGGCCGGGGGCACGGCGGCGGACCGGGACTGTCGGTGGCGGCCGTTAGAGTCGTTCGCATGACCAGTTCCGTCCCCGGTACCCCGACCGGTACCTCGCCCGCCCGCCTCGTCCGGGAGTTCCACCACGCCTTCGGCCTGGACACCCGCACCACGCCGACCGAGGTGTCGCCCGAACTGGCCGCGCACCGGGGAGAGCTGCTCGCCGAGGAGGCCGCGGAGGTCGCCGAGGTCGCGGTCGACGGACCCCTCGACCGGCTCGCGCACGAGCTGGCGGACGTGGTGTACGTGGCGTACGGCACCGCGCTGGTGCACGGGATCGACCTCGACGCGGTGCTCGCCGAGATCCACCGGTCCAACATGAGCAAGCTGGGGCCCGACGGGCAGGTGGCCCGCCGGGCCGACGGCAAGGTGCTCAAGGGGGAGCACTACCGGGCGCCGGACGTCTCGGCGGTGCTGCGCCGCCAGGGCTGGATACCGGGTGGCGCGGCCTGACCCGGGGTCAGAGGGTGCCGCCCGCCAGCTTCCACTCGCGGTGCAGGGTGCCCAGCGGGATGCTCCGCTCCAGCACCGGTGTGCCGAAGACCGACAGCTGGAGGCGGAGGGTGCCGGAGAGGTCGACACCGCCGTAGAGGTTCCAGGTTCCCTGGGCGTCCGCGCCCGGGGTGGCGGAGGTGGCGGTGACCGTGCCGGTGGCCTCGCCGCGCAGGTACGGCGCCAGGTCGGCGGTGACGCCCACGGTGCCGTAGAGGCCGACGGAGGCCTCGGCGCCCAGCGTGGTGCGGACGCTGCCCGACGTGGTCACCGCGGTGTGCACCGGCGTGCTCGCCATGGTCGAGCTGCTCACCGGCGTCCAGCCCTGGGCGGTGCCGAAGGTGCCGCCCGCCTTGAAGTCGCCCTTCACGTTCTGCTCCACGTCGACCGTGATCTTCCCGTCGCCGCTCACCTGGAGGTAGCAGGTCAGGTCGAGGTTGACGACGACGGGGACCGCGCCGACCTGGAGGACCGGGTCGGCGTGCAGCTTGGCGAACGGGATGCGCAGCGGGGTGGCCGAGGCCCCGGCCCGCCCCTTGACCGCCCAGCCGGAGTCCCAGTCGCCGGAGACGCCGAGGTAGGCGGTGCCGGGCGCGGTGCCGGTGCCCGCGCCGCCGTAGGCGAAGTCGACCTGCGGGGCGACCTGGACGTAGCCGGAGACCGAGGCCGCGGCGGAGGCCGACCCGCCCACGGTGGCCGGCACCTCGGTGCTGACGTCCAGGCGGAGGCTGCCGAGCGGCACGGTGGCACCCTCGGGGCCGACGTGCACGTCGCCTGCCTTGGACCAGGAGACCTTGACGTCGGGCAGCAGCTTGTCGACGTCGAAGGCGGCCGGGTCGACGGGCACGGTGCCCTTGGCGGTGTCGTCGCCGAGCAGGGCGTCGAGGGTCGCGGGCTCGGTCTGCACCTCGGTGCCCGCGTCGGTCTCGCCGAGCACCTTGGTCACCTTGGCGAGCAGCCCGTCCGGGGCGCCGGGCGCGGGGGCACTGGCGATGACGTCACCGACGGCGGCCTGCCGGGCGGCGGCCGATGCCGATGCCGACGGCGATGCCGCGGGGCTGGGGGAGACGGCCGGGGAGGCCGGGCTCGTCTCGTCCCCCGAACCGCCGGGCGAACGGCCAGGAGAGTGGCCCGGTGCGTTCCCCTGCGCCGCCGGGGCTATGACGGCACGTCGGGTCCTGCTGTCGTACGAGGCGACGGTGAGCGTGGTGCGGTGGGCCGGGCGGCCCGCGCCCGCCGAGCCCGCGGCCGTGGTCGCGGCGGTGGCCGGTGCGGCGGCGACGGCGAGCGTCCTGCCGTCCGTGCGGGCGGCGGCGGTGGAGTCGTCGGAGACCTGGGCGGCCTCCCGGGCGTGATCGTCGGCGGAGGCCCGGTGCTGCGGCGAGGAGCAGCCCGCGGCGAGGAGGAGGGCGGTCACGGCGAAGGCGGGCATGAGGGCATGCCCGAGCCTTGTGCGTCTGCGCAAGGTCAGTCCTGAGGGTGGGGGGTGACGAAGAGACACCGCTCATGGTTACCGGCAAGTAGAACTGGCCAGTAACTCGGTGTGGCCCCGAGCATGCCACGCCCGCGGCACAGGCTCCCCACAATCCGGCCACATCCCGACGTGACCTGAACCACGGCGACTTCAGGCCGCCGTGGCCGTTTCCGCGAGAGCGGGCGTCAGTCCTGCCGCTGCGCAGCCGCCCGGCGCTGCCGCTTGCTGAGGGGTGCCTGGGAGAGGTCCTCCGCGCTGGACCGGAGGTTCTTGTAGCCGTAGCCGCGCCGGGTCAGCCACGTCCTGGCCGCCTCCTCGGCGCGCTCGGTCGCCTCCAGGATGTCCTCCTCGTCCTCCCCGGTGTCCTGGAAGCGGAAGGTGAAGGCCGGACGCGCGGCGATGTCGTAACTGAGGTGGCCCTCGGCCGTGAAGGCCGCGCGCAGCACGTCGTGCTCGGCGGCCCGGGAGAGGAGTTCGGCGCGCTGCTCGGCGCCGAGGCCGTCGAAGACGCCGCGGACGGTGACGCGGAAGGTGCGGGAGGTCATGGCGCGACCCTAGGCAGGACGGGGCGCACCGCTCCACCGCATTTCCGGCGTCCCGCCGGCGCCCCGCCGGCCCTCCGCCGGCCCCCCGCCTCCGGCTAGCCTCCGACCTGGCCGAGCCGCAGGTTCCAGCGCCCGGGGCCGCCCGTGATCTCCGTCGCGGACAGCGGCGGTACGTCCACCCGCCAGAACGCGGCCTCGGGCGCCCCCAGCGTGTGCAGCACCATGGCCCGCACCACCTCCGGCTCCACCACGGCGATCGTCCTGCCGATGGTCAGGCCCGTCCGGTCCAGCCAGCCGGCGACCCGTGCGCACAACTCCCGTACCGATTCGCCCCCGTGGGGCGCGGCCCCCGGGTCGGTCAGCCACTGGAGCAGCGCGTCGGGTTCGGCGGTGCCGACCTCCTCCAGCGTCCGCCCCCGCCAGCGGCCCGCGTCCAGGCCCGACAACTCGGGCTCCGCCGAGGCGCCGAGGCCCAGCGCGGCGGCCGTCTCCCGGCAGCGCACACTGGGGGAGCTGACCGTCTCGCCGGCGGCCGGCAGGGACAGCGCCACCGCCTCGGGCTTCTCGATCGAGTCACCGTCGTAGAAACGGGCCCGCCGCAGCGAGGGGGTGAAGGCGGGGGCTATGAGGATGACTCGGCAGGTCACGGGCGTACGTTCCTCCTCGGACGAAACAGCGCTCGCCGACGACGGGCGCCGGCCGCGCACGACAGTACGCCGTCCGGCACCCGCGAGTGCCGGACGGCGTACTGAGGGTCCTGCGTCCGGCGTTTGCGCCGGGGGTCGGCTACAGCTCTGCGCGTACCGTTCGTGCTGCCGCGACCAGGTTTTCCAGGGAGGTGCGGACCTCCGGCCAGGCGCGGGTCTTGAGGCCGCAGTCGGGGTTGACCCAGAGCCGGTCGGCGGGGATGGCCGCCAGGCCGGTCCGCACCAGGGCGGCGGCCTCCGCCGGGCTCGGTACACGGGGGGAGTGGATGTCGTAGACCCCGGGACCGGCCTCGCGCGGGTAGCCGTGGGCGGCGAGTTCGCGGGCGACCTGCATGTGGGAGCGCGCGGCCTCCAGGCTGATGACGTCGGCGTCGAGGTCGTCGATGGCCTGGACGATGTCGCCGAACTCGGCGTAGCACATGTGGGTGTGGATCTGCGTGTCCGGACGGACCGAGGCGGTGGTGAGCCGGAACGCCTCCGTCGCCCAGGCGAGGTAGGCGGGGCGGTCGGCGGCCCGCAGCGGCAGGGTCTCCCGGAGGGCGGGTTCGTCGACCTGGATGACGGAGGTGCCGGCCGTCTCCAGGTCGTTCACCTCGTCGCGCAGGGCGAGGGCGACCTGCCGGGCGGTGTCGCCGAGGGGCTGGTCGTCGCGGACGAAGGACCAGGCGAGCATGGTGACGGGGCCGGTGAGCATGCCCTTGACCGGGCGGCCCGTGAGGGACTGGGCGTACGACGTCCAGCGCACCGTCATCGGCTCGGGACGGGAGATGTCGCCGGCCAGGACCGGCGGGCGTACGTACCGGGTGCCGTAGGACTGGACCCAGCCGTGCTGGGTGGCGAGGTAGCCGGTGAGCTGTTCGGCGAAGTACTGGACCATGTCGTTGCGTTCGGGTTCGCCGTGCACCAGGACGTCCAGGCCCGCCTTCTCCTGGAAGGCGACCACCTCCTGGATCTCGGCCCGCACCCGGTCCTCGTACCCGGCCGTGTCGATGCGTCCGGCGCGCAGGTCGGCGCGTGCGGTGCGCAGTTCGCCGGTCTGCGGGAACGACCCGATGGTCGTCGTGGGCAGCAACGGCAGCCGCAGATGGGCGCGTTGGGCGGCGGAGCGTTCGGCGTACGGCTGCGAGCGGCGGGCGTCGGACTCGGTGACGGCCGCGGCGCGGGCGCGCACGGCGGGGTCACGGGTGATCGGTGAAGTCGCCCGGGAGACCAGGTCGGCGCGGTTGGCGGCGAGTTCGGCGGCGATGGTGTCGGTGCCCTGGGCGAGGCCCTTGGCGAGGGTGACGACCTCGGCCGTCTTCTGCCTCGCGAAGGACAGCCAGCGCAGGATCTGCGGCTCGATGTCCCGCTCGGCGGCGGCGTCGAGGGGGACGTGCAGGAGGGAGCAGGACGCGGCGACGTCGACCCGGTCGGCGAGGCCCAGCAGGGTGCCGAGGGTGGTGAGGGACGCCGACAGGTCGTTCACCCAGATGTTGCGGCCGTTGACCACACCGGCGACCAGGCGCTTGCCGGGCAGCCCGCCGACGGCCGCGAGGTCGTCCAGGTTGGCGGCGCCGGTCCCGGTGAAGTCGAGGGCGAGCCCCTCGACCGGGGCCTTGGCCAGCACCGGCAGGGCCTCGCCGAGCCGGTCGAAGTAGGAGGCGACCAGGAGCTTCGGCCGGTCGGCGAGGGCGCCGAGATCGCGGTAGGCACGGGTGGCGGCGTTGAGTTCGGCCGGGGTGCGGTCCTGGACCAGGGCGGGCTCGTCGAGCTGCACCCACTCCGCGCCGGCCGCCCGCAGGTCGGCGAGCACCTCGGCGTAGACCGGGAGCAGCCGGTCGAGGAGGGTCAGCGGGTCGAAGCCGGTGGGCACGCCCGGCGCCGGCTTGGCGAGCAGCAGATAGGTGACCGGGCCGACCAGCACCGGCCGGGCGGCGAGCCCGAGGGCCAGCGCCTCCGCCAGTTCGCCCACCTGCTTGGCGGAGTCCGCGGCGAAGACGGTGTCGGGACCCAACTCCGGCACCAGGTAGTGGTAGTTGGTGTCGAACCACTTCGTCATCTCCAGCGGCGCGACGTCCTGCGTGCCGCGGGCCATGGCGAAGTAGCCGTCGAGCGCGTCGGCGTCGACGGCGGCCCGGTGCCGCTCGGGGACGGCGCCGACCATCACGGTGGTGTCGAGGACGTGGTCGTAGTACGAGAAGTCGCCGGTCGGCACCTCGTGGATGCCGGCCTCGGCCAGCTGCCGCCAGGTGGAGCGGCGCAGTTCGGCGGCGGAGGCCCGCAGGGCGTCGGCGGTGAGCCGGCCCTTCCAGTAGCTCTCGGTCGCCTTCTTCAGTTCCCGGGCCGGCCCCTGGCGGGGGTAGCCGTACACGGTGGCCCGGGCTGCCGCGGCTGCGGACTCGGTGGTCACGGAGATCTCCTTCGCGAGACGATTCCCTGAGATCCCGGCGACGGGACGGGGGCGCGAAGGGGTGACGGACCGGACGGAGACGGCCCGTGGCCGTCCGCTCGGTATGCACGCCGACCCGCCCACGAGGTCACCGGGATGTCCGCGCACGAGTGGTTCGCGCACGGGCAGTTGGCAGGTCTTCGGACTCGCGGGCACGCCCTCCTCCGGAGGACACCTACTGGCCGTCGCTTCCCGGATCCGGTGGATCCAGTGCGTATGACGGCGGTCGTTCCCGCTCACCGCTGCGGGGCAGTCCCGGATTCCCACCGGGTTCCCTCTTGCGACACCCTGTCCGGCTGACAGGGCGAACCAGCTGCGAGGGCCACCTTACGACGTACGCACGGGCCGTGTCCCCGTCCCAGGGGTGCCACCGCTCCGCAGCGCCCGGGAGGCCCAGGGCCGCCGTCCGCACCGCCGGGGCCGGCTGTGCAGGGCGGAAGCGGTCGCACGGTACCGCCACCGAGAGCACCGCGACCGCCGTGGACCCGGCGAAGCCAGGGGTCGCGATGCAGCTGCCACCCCCCCCGCTGCGGGCCGGTGACACCGTCCCGACCGGCGCGCTCGGCACGATGGCGGTCGCCGCCGCCGTCGTCGTACGACCGTCCTGGTCGAGGCGGGGCGTCGCAAGCTGGTCGGCGGGCCGGGGGACGTGGTCACGGACGTCGCCCTGGACATCTCGGGGAGCCGCTGACGCCTGATTGTCGGTGCCGGCTGACACACTGACGGACGTGGACACTGAACGCAGGGAACGGGCCGCACGCTTCGTGGAGTTGCACCGGGAGGGCTGCTTCCTGCTCCCCAACGCCTGGGACGCGGGCAGCGCCCGCGTCCTGGAGTCGGCCGGTTTCCCGGCCGTGGCCACCACCAGCGCGGGCATCGCCTTCTCCCTGGGCCGTGCGGACCACGACTACGGCGGCGGCCGGGTCGACCGCGCCACCATGGTGGGCCGGATCCGTGAGATCGCCGCCGAGGTCCGGATCCCGGTGAGCGCGGACCTGGAGGACGGGTTCGGCGAGGCGCCCGGGACCGTCGCCGAGACGGTCTCGACGACCCTCGCGGCCGGGGCCGCCGGCGGCAACATCGAGGACTTCACGGGCGACCGCTCCCGCCCGCTGTACGAGCCGGAGCTCGCGGCCGACCGGATCCGCGCCGCGCGCGAGGCGATCGACGCGGCCGGCGAGCCGTTCGTCCTGGTCGGCCGGACCGACGTGCTGCTCACCGGCGGCCCGCTCGACGAGGCGGTCCGGCGGGCCAACGCGTACCTGGCGGCGGGCGCCGACTGCGCGTTCGTGCCGGGCGCGGCCGACGCCAAGACGATCGGCAGCCTGGTGCGGGAGATCGACGGCCCGCTGAACGTGGTGATGGGCCTGACCGGAGGCGCCCTGTCCCTGGCCGACCTCCGCGAACTCGGCGTGCGCCGGGTCACGGTGGGCGGCAGCATCGCCCGGGCGATGTACGCACACCTGCTCGCCGCGGCCCGCGAGCTGGCCGAGCGCGGCACCTTCACCTACGCCCGGGACCAGATCTCCCAGTCGGACCTGAACGAGCTCTTCCGCAGCTGACGAACCGGGCGCTGCGGCCGTCACGGCCGACGGGGTGTCAGCCGGCGTCCGCCTGCTGCTGCGCCCGCCGGTGCCGGTACGCGGCGACGAGGAACACCCAGATCTCGCTGACCGTGGGGAACGGCGCGACGGCGTGCCGGAGGCGTTTCAGCGGGACCTCGCCGGCGACCGCGATCGTGGCCGCGTGCAGCAGCTCGCTGACCCCGGACCCGACCATGGTCACCCCGAGCAGCACGTCCCGGTCGACGTCCACGACGAGCCGGGCGTGGCCGGTGTAGCCGTCGGCGTACAGGTTGGCGCCCTGGGCGGCGTCGAGGTCGAGGTCGACCGTCTCGACGCGGTGCCCGGCGGCGGTCGCCTGCTCGGCGGTCAGGCCCACCGCGCCCGCCTCCGGGTCGGTGAAGAAGACCTGGGCCACGGCATGCCGGTCGGCGGTCGTGGCGTGGTCGCCCCACTCCCCGTCGTCCAGCGGCTGCCCGGCGGCCCGCGCCCCGATGGCGTCCCCGGCCGTGCGGGCCTGGTACTTGCCCTGGTGGGTGAGGAGCGCGCGGTGGTTGACGTCGCCGAGGCCGTACAGCCATGCCCCGTCGACCCCGTCGACCAGGCAGGTCGTGTCCACGTCCAGCCAGGTGCCGGGGGTCAGGCCCACGGTCTCCAGGCCGATGTCGTCCGTGTTGGGCGTGCGTCCGGTGGCGAACAGGACCTCGTCGGCCTCCAGTTCGCTCCCGTCGTCGAGGGTGAGCGTCACCGGCCCGTCCGGTTCCGGGCGGCGCAGCGCGGTCACCTGGACGCCGGTCCGCACGTCCGCGCCGGCCTCGGTCAGCCCCTGGGTGACCAGCTCCCCGGCGAAGGCCTCCATGCGGGGCAGCAGCCGGCGCCGGACGAGCAGCGTGACCTGCGACCCGAGCCCCTGCCACAGGGTCGCCATCTCCACGCCGACCCCGCCGCCGCCGACCACGACCAGCCGGCCGGGCACGGTGCTGGAGTCGGTGCCGTGCCGGTTCGTCCAGGGCCGGGCCTCCTCGATGCCCGGGATGCCGGGCAGCGCGGGCCGGCTGCCGGTGGCGAGGGCCACCGCGTGCCGGGCGACGAGGGTCTGCCGGGTGCCGTCGTCCCGGCCGACGGTGACCCGGCGCGGCCCGTCGAGCCGGCCCTGGCCGCGGAACAGGTCGGCGCCGATGGACTTCACCCACAGTGCCTGCGCGCTGTCGTCCCAGTCGGTGACGTATCGGTTGCGGCGGGCGAAGACCGCGGCGTCGTCGAGCCGTCCGGTGACGGCCTGCCGGGCGCCGTCCACGCGGCGGGCGTCGGCGACCGCGAGGACCGGCCGCAGCAGCGCCTTGCTGGGGACGCAGGCCCAGTAGGAGCACTCGCCGCCGACGAGTTCCCGCTCCACGACGGCCACCGAGAGCCCGGCGGCCCGGGCCCGGTCGGCGACGTTCTGCCCGACCGGGCCCGCGCCCACGACGATCACGTCGTACGTGCTGCTCGCCCCGGTCGCGTCCGCTGCCGCGCCGGGTGCTTCGTGCGGTGCTGCGTTCGGTTCGCTCATAGCTGCCTCACCTGACGATCGGTGCCGGTCCGCACCGCTCCGGGCCGCCGGGGCCCCGAGCCGTACGGGTCATGTAAGCGCGGGACGTGTGCAGTTGATCGCGGTGCGGCCGGGCGCCCGGTGAAGGGCCGCCACCAGCGCGTCCTCCGGCCGCCGCCCCGCCCCGCCCCGCACCGGCCGGTGCACGGGGCGCTCGTGAAGGTCGTCGGATCCGCTGACGAGGAGCGCCGAATCCGAGGAACACCGCTGCTGCCGTGGACTCCCGTCGCCGCACGGAGCAGGCGGCGGGACGATGGATTTGCCCCACTTTCCATACCCTAAGGACACCTCGTGAGTTCTGCTGACCTGACCGGACGCGTGGCCCTGCTGACCGGCGCGACCAGTGGTATCGGCGCCGCGACCGCGACGCTGCTCGCCGAGCGCGGCGCGCACGTCCTGGTCGCGGGCCGCGACGCGGACCGTGGTGAGCGGGTGGTCGCGGGCGTCCGGGAGCGCGGCGGCAAGGCCGACTTCCTGGCGGCCGACCTGAGGGACGCCGACTCGGTGCGGCGCCTGGCCCGCGAGGCCACCGCGCTGGGCGGCGGCCGTGTCGACATCCTTGTCAACAACGCCGGGATCTACCCGTTCGGACCGACCGCGCAGACGCCCGCCGACCAGGTGGACAGCGTCTACGACCTGAATGTGAAGGCGCCGTTCCGCCTGGTGGGCGAGCTCGCCCCGGCCATGGCCGAACGCGGCCGGGGCGCCATCGTCAACGTCAGCACCGTCGCCGCCGAGTACGGCATCGCGGGGATGGCGCTGTACGGGTCGAGCAAGGCGGCGGTCAACCTGCTGACCAAGGCGTGGGCCGCCGAGTTCGGCCCGCGAGGGGTGCGGGTCAACGCCGTGGAGCCCGGTCCCATCCGCACCGAGGGCACGGCCGGCATGGGTGACGACCTGGCCGCCCTGGCCGCACAGGCGCCCGCCGGCCGGCCCGGTGAGGCGCGCGAGGTCGCCGAGGCGATCGCCTACCTGGTGAGCGACGCGGCGAGCTACGTCCAGGGCGCGGTCCTGCCGGTCGACGGTGGCCGTACGGCCGTCTGACGCGCCGGGTGGACGGCCCGCACCGGCCCGCCTCCCGAGACGGCGGGCCGTGCGCGGAAGGGGGCGACCGCGGCGGATCCGTGATGGGTAAGGTAAGCCTAAGTTCATCTTCTTTTCGCTGTCGAGGGCGGGTCTGCCGCCACGGAGGGAGGCTCGATGACGGACTTCGCGACCACCCCGCGCCGGTCGGCCGCGGTGACGCTCGCCCGGGTACGGCTGGGGGCGGGCGGCCCGTTGGCCGGTGTGCGGGTGGCGGGCGGCAGGGTCACGCATGTGGTCCCGGGGCAGGAGGCCGTGCGGCCCGCCGGACCCGCGGGACCTGCCGCGGACGAGCGGGTCGTCGACCTGGACGGGCGGGTCCTGCTGCCCGGACTGTGGGACGCCCATGTCCACCTCGCCGAGTGGGCGAGCGCGCGCCGCCGGCTCGACCTCTCCGGAACCGCCTCCGCACGCGAGGTCGCCGACCGGGTGCGCGCCCACGGCCGTACGGCACCCGGCGCCGGAACGGTCCTGTTCGGATACGGCTTCCGGGACGGGCTCTGGCCCGACGCCCCGGACCGGCGCCTCCTCGACGCGGCCCTGCCGGACCGCCCGGTCGTCCTGGTCAGCGCCGACCTGCACGCCGTGTGGCTGAACTCCGCCTGCCTGGCACTGGTCGGCCGCGGCGACCACCCGACCGGACTGATCCGGGAGGCGGAGGGACACGAGGTGCTCGCGGCCCTGCCCGAGGTGCCGGCCGAGACCCTGGACGACTGGGTCGCCGACGCCTGCCGGGCCGCCGCCGCACGCGGGGTCACCGGGGTCATCGACTTCCAGTACGGCGACACCGTGGGCGCCTGGGAACGGCGCTCGGCACAGGCCCCGCCGGCCGTGCGGGTGTCCGCCGCCGTCTACCCGAGCCACCTGGACGCGGCCGTGGCGCGCGGGCTGCGCACCGGCTCGGCGATCGGCTCCGGCACCGGCGCGGCCGACGGCCTGGTGCGGGTCGGCCCGCTCAAGCTCTTCACGGACGGCTCGCTCAACACCCGTACCGCGCTGTGCCGCGACCCCTACCCGGGGCTCGAGAACACGGACGGCGCGCACGGCATCGAGCAGACGGCACCGGACGAGCTGGTACGGCTCATGCGCCGGGCCGCCGCGCACGGCATCGAACCTGCGGTGCACGCCATCGGCGACCGGGCCAACACCGTGGCCCTGGACGCCTTCGAGGCCGTGCGCTGCCGCGGCCGGATCGAGCACGCGCAGCTGCTCAGCCCCGAGGACCTGCCGCGCTTCGCGGAACTGGACGTCACGGCGGGGGTGCAGCCCCGGCACGCGACGGACGACCGCGACGTCGCGGACCGGTACTGGGCCGGACGCACCGCACGCGCCTTCGCCTACGCCGACCTGCTGGCCGCCGGGGCACGGCTGGAGTTCGGCTCGGACGCCCCCGTCTCGCCGCTGGACCCCTGGCTCGCCGTCGCGTCGGCCGTCACCCGTACCGACGACGACCGCCCCGCCTGGCACCCGGAACAGCGGCTGCCGGTGCGGGACGCGCTGGCCGCGGCGGCCCGCGGGCGCCGGCTCGTCAGGGTCGGGGACCCCGCGGACCTGGTGGTCGTGGACGTGGATCCGCTGACGGCCGGCCCGGACGCCCTGCGTGCGATGCCGGTGCACGCCACGATGACGGCCGGCCGCTGGACCCACGGCCCCTGCTGACACCGCCCGCCGGACGGACGGGCCCCGTGGCCCGGACGGGACCGTACCGTCCGGGCCACGGGAGTGCGGGGTGGTGCGGGGTGGCGGAGTGGCGGTGCGGGTCAGGCCGCCGTCGCCCGGTCGGCCACCAGGGACCCGTGGATCTCCTGCGCGCGGACCGCCACGGTCGACAGCAGGGTGCTGGTGAGCCCGTGGGTGTGCTCGGTCCCGCCCTGGAGGTAGATGCCGGCCGTGACCTCCGGCACCGTCTCCACGCGGTGGTCCCGGCCGACCCGGATCGCGTCGCCGTCGTCCTTGAGGCACAGCTTGGCCGCGTCGCCCATGAGCGCGGTCAGGTCCCGGGGCCGGTAGCCGGTGGCGAGCACCAGGACGTCGGCGGGCAGCGTCTGCTGTTCGCCGGTGGGCAGGAACTCGACGGTGACGTCGAGACCGCCGTCCGGCCCGCCCGCGACCTCGCGGACACGGGAGACGTTGAGGAAGCGCAGCCGCTCCCGGCCGGCCACCTTCTCCCGGTACGTGGTGGCGTACAGCGACTCGATCAGATCCATGTCGACGACCGAGTAGTTGGTGGAGCGGTGGTAGTCCAGCAGGGACTGCTTGACCGCGGACGGCGCGGAGAAGTAGACGTCCACCGCCTCCGGGTCGAAGATCCGGTTGGCGAACGGGCTGTCGTCCGCGGGCGTGTAGCCGTACTTGGCGAAGACCGAGCAGACCTCGGCGTCCGGGAACGTGCGGTGCAGGTAGTCCACCGTCTCGGCGGCGCTCTGCCCGGCACCGAGCACGACCGCCCGCCGCACCGGCGCGCCCGTCGCCGCCAGTTGCTCGGCGCGCGGAATCAACTCGCTGTTGTGCCAGACCCGTTCGGCGAGCTCAAGACCCGGCGGCACATGCGGCTCAAGTCCCATCGCCACGCTGATGTTGCGAGTGCGGTGGGTCACGGTCGTCCCCGGACGGGCCGCGTCCCGGCAGGTGACGTCGAAGAACGCCACCCCGCCGTCGTCGTCGCGCACCGGGTCCACCGCGACCACCTCGCTGCCGTACGACACCAGGTGCGCGACCCGGGCCGCCGCCCACTCGAAGTACTCGTGGAACTCCATCCGCAGCGGGAAGAGCGTCTTCTGGTTCAGGAAGTCGATCAGTCTGCCCTGTTCGCGCAGGAAGCAGAGGAAGCTGTAGTCGCTGGTCGGGTTGCGCAGGGTGACGAGGTCCTTGAGGAAGGAGACCTGCATCGTGGCGTCGTCGATCAGCATGCCCCGGTGCCAGCCGAACCGCGGCTGCCGTTCCAGGAACAGGGCGTTGAGGCGGCTGTCCGCCGCCAGACCCGTGTTGTGCTCCTCAACCGCTATGGACAGAGCGAGATTTGACGGGCCGAATCCGATTCCGATGATGTCGTGGACGACGTCGGAACCCATGACCGGTGATTTCACCTTTGCATCGCCTCCCTCAGGCAGACCCATGCTAGATAAGGTAAGGCTTACCTAGCAATGGAGTCTCTGAAGGGAAGGTCCGTCATGCGGGTCGTCATGCTCGGCTACCAGACCTGGGGTCACCGCACGCTGCAGGCGCTGCTGGACTCCGATCACGAGGTGGTCCTCGTCGTCACCCATCCGAGGAGCGAGCACGCCTACGAGAAGATCTGGGACGACAACGTCGCCGAGCTGGCCGAGAAGCACCAGGTCCCGGTGCTGCTGCGCAACCGGCCCGACGACGCCGAACTCCTCGACGCGGTGCGGGAGTCGAGGCCGGACATCATCGTCGCCAACAACTGGCGGACCTGGCTGCCCCCCGAGTTGTTCGACCTGCCGCCGCACGGCACCCTCAACATCCACGACTCGCTGCTGCCTGCCTACGCCGGGTTCTCGCCGATCATCTGGGCGCTGATCAACGGCGAGGAGCGGGTCGGGGTGACCGCGCACCGCATGAACGCCGAACTCGACGCAGGGGACGTCCTGGTGCAGCGCTCGGTGCCGGTCGGGCCGACCGACACCGCCACCGACCTCTTCCGCCGCACGGTCGACCTGATCGCGCCCATCGTGCGCGAGTCCCTCGACCTGATCGCCGCCGGCCGCGACGCCGGCCAGTGGGTGCCGCAGGACCGCACGCGCGCCAGCTTCTTCCACAAGCGGTCCCTGGAGGACAGCCGCATCGACTGGAGCTGGCCGGCGGAGCGCCTGGAGCGGCTGGTGCGGGCCCAGTCCGACCCGTACCCCAACGCCTACGCGTTCCACCGCGGCGAGCGGCTCAGGATCGTCTCCGCCGCCGTCTCCGAGGGGCGTTACGGCGGCACCCCGGGCCGGATCTTCATCCGCGAGGGCGACGGCGTGGTCGTCGTGGCGGGCGCCGACGCCCACACCGGGCGCTGCCGGGGGCTGCTGGTCCGGCGGGTACGGACGGACGACGGCACGGAGTACGCGGCGGCGGACTACTTCCGCACCATGGGGGGCTATCTGACGTCCCGTCCCTGAGGGCGGGCCCGTCGCCGGGCGCGGTGCCGGGCGCGGTTCCGACGGCTGGAGAAGCCCCCCGCCCGCCGGTTCAGTCGACGGCGGCCGGGGTCGGGACCGCGCCCTCGGCGTCGCGGGTGCCGTTGCCGCGGGCTCCGGCGTCGCGAACTCCGGCGTCGTGGATCCCGTCGTCGTGGGCGTCGTCGTGGGCGTGGGCGTGGGCGTGGGCGTCGGCGTGGTGGTGGCGGCCGAGCGGGATGACCATCGGGGTGCCGCTGACCGGGTCGGGGGTGATCCGGCAGCGCAGGTCGAAGACGTCCTCGACGGTCGCCTCGGTGACCACCTCGGCCGGTGTGCCCTGGGCGACGATGCGGCCGGACTTCATGGCGATGACGTGGTCGGCGTACCGGCAGGCCTGGTTGAGGTCGTGCAGCACCATCACCACCGTGCGGCCCTCGCGCCGGTTGAGGTCGGTGATCAGGTCGAGTACGTCGATCTGGTGGGCGAGGTCGAGATAGGTCGTCGGCTCGTCCAGGAGCAGGACCGGGGTGCCCTGGGCGACGGCCATGGCGATCCACGCGCGCTGCCGCTGGCCGCCGGAGAGCTCGTCCACCGGCCGGTCCGCGAGCTCGGTCAGGCCGGTCGCCGCCAGCGCGGCCCGAACGGCCTCCTCGTCCGCCGCCGACCACTGCCGCCACCAGGTCTGGTGCGGCGAGCGCCCGCGGTTGACCAGGTCGGCCACGGTCAGCCCCTCCGGCGCCACCGGTGTCTGCGGCAGGATGCCGAGGGTGCGGGCGAGTTCGCGGGTCGGTATGGAGCGCAGGGCGGTGCCGTCCAGCTCGACGACGCCCTCGCGCGGGGCCAGCAGCCGGGCGAGGGCGCGCAACAGGGTCGACTTGCCACAGGCGTTGGCG
Source organism: Streptomyces sp. NPDC048278 (assembly GCF_040652195.1). NCBI lineage: Bacteria > Bacillati > Actinomycetota > Actinomycetes > Kitasatosporales > Streptomycetaceae > Streptomyces > Streptomyces sp. NPDC048278. The sequence goes on along the minus strand of NZ_JBEZLP010000034.1, from coordinate 54,331 downwards.
CCGACGATGGCCGTGATCCGGCCGGTGGGCACGGTGAGGTCGAGGTCGGCCACCACCGTCCGTCCGTCGTAGGCGAGATGGAGGCCCCGGGCCCGCAACTCGGGTCCGGTGGCGCGCTGTTCGGGGGAGCCCGGGGTACGCGGGGCGGTGGTCGACATGGGATCAGCCTCCAGATCCCGCGCGGTTGGCGCGGACGAGCAGCCACAGCAGGACCGGCGCGCCCAGGGCGCCGGTGACGACCCCGACCGGCAGTTCCGTCCCGGGGACCGCCTCGCGGGCGAGGAGATCGGCGCCGAGGACGACGAACGCGCCGGTGAGACCGGAGACGAGCGGGGGCGGTGCCGAGGTGCCGGCCAGCCGCAGGGCGATCTGCGGGCAGGCCAGGGCCACGAAGGCCACCGGTCCGGCCGCCGCCGTGCCGAAGGCGACCAGGCCGACCCCGGTCAGCAGCAGCGCCAGCCGGACCGGCTGGACGGGGGTGCCGAGCCCGGCGGCCACGTCGTCGCCGAGCTGGAGCGTGCGCATCCAGCGGCCCAGGCCCAGGGTGACCGGCAGCAGCACGGCCAGGGCGACGGCCAGCGAGTCCACCTGGCCCCAGGTGCGGCCGTTGAGGTTGCCGACCAGCCAGCCGAGCGCCTCCTCGGCCTGGAACCGGTTGCCCCGTGCCACCAGGAAGTCGGTGGCGCTGGTGCAGATCCAGGAGACGCCGATGCCGACGAGGATGATGCGGTAGCCGGTGGCCCCGCCCTTCCAGGCCAGCGCGTACACGAGCAACGCGGTCGCCAGGGCGCCGAGCAGCCCGACCGTGGACAGCCCGAGTCCGCCGGCCCAGCCGAGCACCACCGCCGCGACCACCGCGGTGCCGGCGCCCTCGGTCAGCCCGATCATGTCGGGGCTGGCCAGCGGGTTGCGGGTCATCGTCTGGAACACCGCCCCGGAGACCCCGAAGGCGATGCCGACCAGGAGCCCGGTGAGGGCGCGGGGCAGCCGCAGGTCCCGTACGACGACGAGCGTCCCGGGGTCGCCCACCCCGAACAGGGCCTTGACGACGTCGGGCAGGCTCACCGGGTAGTCGCCGAGGGCCAGGCCCCAGCAGAACAGCGCGAACGCGCCCACGCCGACGAGCACACCGGTCAGCACCAGGCGTGGCCGCAGCATGCCGGAGACCGGGGGAGCGGCGAGCCGGAACGGCCGGTCGCGCAACGCGGGCCGGGCGGCAGCGGGAGCAGGGGCAGGTTCAGGAGAGAGAGTGGGTCGTGCGGGCACGCTCACACCTCCGCGAGTTTCCGGCGGCGGACCAGGGCGATGAAGAACGGGCCGCCGAGGAAGGCGACGAGGACCCCGGCCTGGATCTCGGTGGGCCGGGCCACCATCCGGCCCACGATGTCGGCGGACAGGAGCAGCACCGGGGCCAGCGCGGCGGACAGCGGCAGCAGCCAGCGGTGGTCGGGACCGATGCCGGCGAACTGGGCGAGCAGCCGGGCGATGTGCGGGACGACCAGGCCGAGGAAGACCACCGGTCCGATGACGGCGACCGACGCGCCGGTCAGCAGCACGATCGCGGTCACTCCCTGGAGCCGTACCAGACCCAGCCGCCGTCCCAGCGAGGCGGCCACGTCGTCGCCGAGCGCGAGGCTGTTGAGGGCGGGCGCGCAGGACAGCGCGAGTACGGCGCCCACGGCGAGGAACGGCAGGATGCGCATCAGGTCGCCGGAGTTCTGGTCGGCCAGGGTGCCGGCGGACCAGTAGCGGTAACGGTCCAGGGCGTCCTGGTCGGTGAGCACCACGGCGCTGGTCAGCGACGACAGCAGCGAGGTGACGGCCACTCCGGCGAGCGCCAGCTTCACCGGGGTCGCCCCGGAGCGACCGAGCCGTCCGAGGAAGAAGACGAGGACGCTCGCGGCGAGCGCCCCGGCGAACGCGAACCACACGTAGCCGTAGAGCGATCCGACTCCGAGCACCGCGACCGACACGACGATCGCGAAGGACGCGCCCGCGCTGACCCCGAGGATGCCGGGGTCCGCGAGGGGGTTGCGGGTCAGGGCCTGCATCAGGGCGCCGGACAGGCCGAGCGCGGCGCCCGTGGTGAGGCCGAGCAGCGTCCGGGGGATGCGCACCGACCAGATCACGTTGTCGACCAGCCGGCTCGGCGGGTGCCCGAGGACCGAGCGCACCACCTGGTCGAGGGGGACGCTCAACGCGCCCAGTGCCACGGAGAGCAGGGACAGGAGGACCAGGAGCGCGACGATCACCGTCACCAGCACCGTGGTGCGAAGCCTTCTGCCTGAAGCCACTTGCCGGTCTCCATGCCGTTGTCCGGTGGTCCGCGAACAGTCCTGAGAGCAGGTTAGGTGAGCATAACCTCAGCGGCTGTGACTTGGGCCGCTGAAGTCACATTGCCCCTGTTGAGTTAGGCAATCCTTACCTTACTATGCGAGCGGTCGCGGCTCCGCTGAGCCGTTCCACACCTATGGGGAGGCACGGACAGCTGTGTCGGGCAACAGGCGTTCTTCCGCACCTTCTTCTGCGGCATCGACTTCGAAGGCTTCGGAGGCTTCGACGACTTCGACGGCGCGGACGGCATCCACGGAGGAGTACTGGCGGGAACGGTTCGCCGCACCGGCACCGGAGACCTCACTGCCGTTCGACTTCCCGCATCCGGCACGCCCGTCGGAGCCAAGGCCGCGCGAGATCCGTACGGCCGAACTCGGCGTGACGGCCGACGAACCCACCCTGCTCGCCGCCTTCGTCGCCCTGCTGCACCGCTACGGCGGCGGCACGGCGCAGGATCTGACGGTCGCTCACGAGGGGCTGCCGCTCCGGCTGCGGGTGAACGGCACCATGACGTTCGCCGAGTTGCGCGACCACGTCACGGCCGTCCACGCACAGGCCGCCGCCCACCGGCTGCCCACGGCCGCGCTGCTACGGCTGCTCGCTCCCGAACCCGGGCGCGGCGGCGCCCTGTTGTGCGCCGTCGGCTTCGGCCCCGCGCCCTGGGACGCGGGCGGCCCGCTCGACCTGGCGCTGTCCCCGAGCGGCCCGGCGCTGCGCGCGGACTACGCCGCCGACCTCTTCGAACCCGCCACCGTCGACCGGATCCTCGGCCACTACGCCACGCTCCTCGCCGACGCCCTCGACCGGCCCGGCACCCCGGTCGCCGACCTCCGGCTCCTCGATGCCGGTGAACGGCAGCGGATCCTGGCCGACTGGAACGACACCGACCACGACGTGCCCGCCCGCACCTGGCCGCGCATGTTCGCCGACCAGGTCGCCGCCCGCCCCGACGAGGTGGCCCTCGTGCACGGGGACGTCCGCCTCACCTACGCCGAACTCGACGCCCGTGCGGCCCGGTTGGCCCATGCCCTGGTCGCCCGGGGCGCCGGTCCCGAGCAGGTCGTGGCGCTCGCCGTACCCCGCTCCGCCGAGATGATCGTCGCGGAGGTCGCCGTACTGAAGACGGGCGCGGCCTACCTCCCCGTCGACACCGACTACCCGGCCGACCGCATCGCGTACATGCTCGACGACGCCCGTCCGGTCTGCCTCGTCACCACCGCCGACACGGTCCCCGACCTGCCGCCGGGCCCGGCGACGCTGGTCCTCGACGCCCCGGAGACCGTCGCCGAGCTGGCCGCCCTCCCGGCCCACGACCCCGCCACCGCCGACGCGTTGACGGTCGCGCACGCCGCGTACGTCATCTACACCTCCGGCTCCACCGGCCGCCCCAAGGGCGTGGTGCTCTCGCACGCCGGAGTCGCCAAGCTGGCCGCCACCCAGCGCGAACGGTTCGGGATCGGCCCGCACAGCAGGGTCCTGCAGTTCGCCTCGCCCAGCTTCGACGTGGCCTTCTGGGACCTGTGCCTCGGCCTGCTCTCCGGCGGCCGGCTGGTCGTCGTACCCGCCGACCGCCGGGTGCCCGGCGCGCCCCTCGCCGACTACGCGAACGAGCACGGCATCACCTTCATGATCCTGCCGCCGGCTCTCCTCGCGGCCATGCCCGACGACGTGCAACTCCCGCCCACGGCAACCCTGCTGGCCGGTACCGAGCGGGTCTCGCCCGAGCTGGTCGGCCGCTACGCGCGCGGCCGGATGATGTTCAACGCGTACGGGCCCACCGAGGCCACCACCAACTCCACGCTCGGCCTGTGCGACCCGGACACCCCGGCCGGCACCATCGTGCCCATCGGCGTCCCCGACCCCGGCACCCGCGCCTACGTCCTCGACGACCGGCTGCGGCCCGTACCGGCCGGTGTGGTCGGGGAGTTGTACCTCGGCGGCGCCGGACTCGCCCGCGGCTACCTGGGGCGGCCCGCGCTGACCGCCGAACGGTTCGTCGCCGACCCGTTCGGCGCGCCCGGCGAACGGCTCTACCGCACCGGCGACCTGGTCCGCTGGAGGTCCGACGGGCGCCTGGAGTTCCACGGCCGCGCCGACAGCCAGATCAAGATCCGCGGCTTCCGCATCGAGCCCGGCGAGATCGAGTCGGTGCTGCGCGCCCACCCGGCCGTCGACCAGGCCGCCGTCGTGGTCCGCGAGGACCGCCCCGGCGACCGCCGCCTCGCCGCCTACGTCGTGCCCGCCCTGGACGCCCCGGACGGCACCGGGGCCGCCGGGGCCGACGAGGCCGTGTCCGACTGGAAGGACCTGCACGAACTCCTCTACTCCGCCGCCGGATCCGACGGCTTCGAGGAGAACTTCGCGGGCTGGAACAGCATGTACGACGGCCTCCCCCTGCCGCTCGCGGACCTGCGCGAGTGGCGGGACGCGACCGTCGCCCGGATCCGCGAACTGCGGCCCCGCCGCGTCCTTGAGATCGGCGTCGGCAGCGGCCTGCTGCTCTCCCGGATCGCCCCCGACTGCGCCGAGTACGTCGGCACCGACCTCTCCGGCGAAGCGGTCCGCGCGCTGCGCGCCCAGGTCGACGCCGTGCCGGAGCTGGCCGGCAAGGTCACGCTGCACGCCCTCCCCGCACACGGGCTGACCGGCCTCCCCGAGGGCCACTTCGACACCGTCGTCGTCAACTCCGTGATCCAGTACTTCCCGGGCGCCGACTACCTCACCGACGTCCTGCGCTCGGCCGCGCGCCTGCTGGCGCCCGGCGGCGCGCTGTTCGTCGGCGACGTACGCAACCTGCGGCTGCTGCGGACGCTGGCGACGGCCATCGAGTCGGGCCGCGGCCGAAGGGAGTTCGCCGACGACAAGGAGGCCCTGCGCGCCGCCGTCGACCGGGCCGTGGCCTGGGAGGGCGAACTCCTCGTCGACCCGGACTACTTCGCGACCCTGGACGGCTTCACCGCCGACGTGCGCGTCAAGCGCGGCACCCACCACAACGAGCTCACCCGCTACCGCTACGACGTCGTCCTGCGCCCCGCCACCGAACCGGCCCCGGACGCCTCGGCTTCGGCTGGCTCTGCCTCGGCGGGGTCGACCTCGGCTGTCTCGGCCCCGGACCTCTCGTCCCCTGTGCCCTGGTCCGCGTTCGGTACCCCGGATGCCCTCGGTGTGCGGCTCGCCGCCCCGGACCGCCCCGTTCACCTCCGCGTGACGGGCATCCCCAACGCCCGTCTCGCTCCCGACCTGACCGCGCTCGGCGCCCTCGACGACAGCAGCCGCACCGGCAGCGCGGGCGTCGACCCGGAGACGCTGTACGAGACCGCCGCCCGGCACGGCTACCTGGCTGCCCTGACCTGGACCGCGGACGCCGAGGACGGCAGCCTGGACGCGGTGTTCGCGCGCGGCGACGACACCCCGCTCGGCCCGCTGTACCTCCCCGGCCAGGCCCGGCCCGAGGCGCACCCGCACACCAACCGTCCCGCGCCGTTCCGCAACGTCACCGCGCTGATGGCCCAGCTGCGCGCGCACGCCGCCGAGTTCCTGCCCGAGTACATGGTCCCGGCCGCCCTCGTCCCGGTGGACCGGCTCCCGGTCACCCCGAGCGGCAAGCTCGACTCCGCCGCCCTGCCGGTCCCGGACTACGGCCTGCTCAGCTCGGGCCGCGCCCCGCGCACCGAACGCGAGCGCCTGCTGTGCGACCTGTACGCGCGGGCCCTGCGGGTTCCCTCGGTCACCGTCGACGACGACTTCTTCGCGCTCGGCGGGGACAGCATCGTCGCCATCCAGCTGCTGGTCCTGGCCCGCGGGGCCGGTCTGGAGCTGACCCCGCGCGACGTCTTCCGGCACCGCACGGTCGACCGGCTCGCCGGGGTCGCCCGCACCGCCGCCGACACCTCCGGCGCCGCCGAGGACCCGGCCGGCACCCCCTGGGACCCGCCCACCGCCGACGAACTCGCCGCGCTCCAGGGCGACGCCCCGCTCACCGTCGCCGAGGTCCTGCCGCTCGGCCCGCTCCAGGAGGGCTTCTTCTTCCACGCCCTCGTGGACGGCGCCGAGCACGACGCCTATGTCGTCCAGCAGGTGGTCGAACTCGCCGGACCCGTCGACGGCGGCCTCCTCCGCCAGGCCGCCCAGCGGCTCCTCGACCGGCACTCCCCGCTGCGGGCCTGCTTCCGCCAGCTCCCGGACGGCCGCCCCGCCCAGCTCGTCGCCGACGGACTCGACGTGCCCTGGCGCGAGGTCGACCTCTCCGCCCAGGACCCCGCGGTCCGTACCGGCCTCGCCGCGGCCGTCGCCGCCGACGAACGCGCCCGCCGCTTCGACCTCGCCCACCCGCCGCTGCTGCGCTGCGCCCTGGTCCGTCTCGGCGCGGACCGCAGCCAACTCGTCCTGACCTTCCACCACATCGTGGCCGACGGCTGGTCCCTGCCCGTCCTGCACCGCGAACTCCTCGCCCTCTACGGCGAACAGCCCGCGCCACTGCCCGAAGTCGCCCCGTACCGCGGCTACCTGGCCCGCGTCGCCCGCGCCGACCGGGAGGCGGCCCGGGACGCCTGGCGCACCGCCCTCGCCGGGATCGACGAGCCCACCCGCCTGGTCGGGACCCCGGCCGCCGCCGGGCCGGTCGAGCCCGCGCAGCTCCGCGTCGAGCTGCCCGAGCGCACCACCGCCCGGCTCACCGCCCGCGCCCGCGAACACGGTGTCACTCTCGGCACGGTCGTCCAGGCCGCCTGGGGCCTGCTCCTCGCCGGACTGACCGGCCGCCAGGACGTGGTCTTCGGCACCACCGTCTCCGGCCGCGACGCCGCCGTGCCCGGCATCGAGTCGATGGTCGGCCTCTTCATCAACACCCTGCCCACCCGGCTGGCCTGGGCCCCCACCGACACCCTCGGCGCCGTCCTGGAACGCCTCCAGCAGGAGCAGAGCGCCCTGCTGGACCACCAGCAGCTCGGCCTCGCCGAGATCCAGCGGGCCGCCGGGCACGCGGGCGACGGCGAACTCTTCGACACCCTGGTCGTCTTCGAGAACTACCCCGCCGAACCGAACCTCGCCGACCCCACCGGCACGGTCCGGCTGGCCGGGCACGCCTTCCACGACGCCGTGCACTATCCGCTGGCCCTGATCGTCAAGCCCGGCCGCCGCCTCGACCTGCGGCTCAAGCACCACGAGAACCGGATCCCCCGCGAGGCCGTGCGACTGCTCGCCGACCGGCTCACCCGGGTCCTCGACGCCCTCGCCGAGGACACCGCACGCCCGGTGGCCGCGCTGGACCTGCTGGTCGAGGGCGAGCACGGACACGTCGAGGGCGAGCGGCGCGCCGTACCCGCGACCACCCTGCCCGCCGCCATCGCCGCCCGGACCGCCCGCACGCCCGACGCCACCGCCGTCGTGCACGAGGGCACCACCCTCACCTACGCCGAACTCGACGCCCGAGCCGAGCGGCTGGCCCGCCGCCTGCGCGCCCGCGGCTCCGGGCCCGAGCGGTTCGTCGCCGTCGCGGTGCCGCGTTCGGCCGAGTTGATGGTGGCGCTCCTCGGGGTGCTCAAGTCGGGCGCCGCCTACCTGCCGGTCGACCTCGACTACCCGGCCGACCGCATCGCGTACATGCTCACCGACTCCGGCGCCCGCACCGTCGTCACCACGGCACGGGACGCCGTACGCCTGCCGGCGGTGGACGGCCTGGAGATCCTGCACGTCGAGGACGAGGGCGACGTTCCCGAGGAGGTACCGGACACCGCGCCCCTCACCCCCGACCACCCCGCCTACCTCATCTACACCTCCGGCTCCACCGGCCGCCCCAAGGGTGTCGTCGTCACCCACCGTGCGATCGGCAACCGGCTCGCCTGGATGCAGGGTGCGTACGGACTGGCCGCCGACGACCGCGTGCTGCAGAAGACCCCGTCCAGTTTCGACGTCAGTGTCTGGGAGTTCTTCTGGGCGCTGCGCGAGGGCGCCGCGGTCGTGCTCGCCGCGCCCGACGGGCACCGCGACCCCGCCTACCTGGCCCGGCTGATCCGGGCCGAGGGCGTCACGACGATGCACTTCGTGCCGTCGATGCTGGACGCGTTCCTGGCGTCGGAGGAGGTCACCGCCGATCCCGCCTGGGCGGGCAGTCTGCGCCGCGTCTTCAGCAGCGGCGAGGCCCTGTCGGGCGCGGCGGCCCGGCGCTGGCACGACCTGACGGGCGTACCGCTGCACAACCTGTACGGCCCGACCGAGGCCGCCGTGGACGTGACGTACCACGCCTGTGACGGCACGCCGGGGACGGTCGTGCCCATCGGGCGGCCCGTGTGGAACACCGGTGTGCGGGTGCTGGACTCCTGCCTGCGCCCGGTGCCGGACGGGGTGCCCGGCGAGCTGTACCTGACCGGTGTCCAGCTGGCCCGCGGCTACCACCGGCGGCCCGCCCTCACCGCCGACCGCTTCGTGGCCGATCCGTACGCCGACGCGCCCGGCGCCCGCATGTACCGCACCGGGGACCTCGTGCGCCGGCGTGCCGACGGCACCCTCGACTACCTCGGCCGCACCGACCGGCAGGTCAAGCTGCGCGGCAACCGGATCGAACTCGGTGAGATCGAGGCCGCGTTGACCCGGCACCCGGCGGTGGCGCGCGGTGCCGTGGTCGTCCGCGACGGGCGGCTCGTCGCCTACGCGGTCCCGGCGGCCGGTGCCGTCGCCGACCCCGCCGACCTGCGCGCCGCCCTCGCCGGGGCGCTGCCCGCGCCGCTGGTCCCCGAGGCGTACGTCGTCCTCGACGACCTCCCGCTCACCCCCAGCGGCAAGCTCGACCAGGCCGCGCTGCCCGCCCCCGAGGCCGAACGCGCCGCCCGCCGCGCACCCGAGGGCCCCCTGGAGCGGCGGCTCACCGGGATCTTCGCGGCCGTCCTCGGCATCGCCGACGTCGGCCCGGACGACGACTTCTTCCGGGTCGGCGGCGACAGCATCAGCTCCATCGGCGTCGCCAGCCGGGCCCGCGCGGCCGGCCTGGACCTCAGCCCGCGGGACGTGTTCACGCACCGGACCCCCGCCGCGCTCGCCGCCACCGCCGGCACCGTCACGCGGGAAGCGCCCGCCGCCGCTGCCGCCTTCACCCTCACCGACGCCGAACACACCCGGATCCGCGCGCTCGCCGCCCCGGCCGCGGTCGCCGACGTCTGGCCGCTGGCCCCGCTCCAGGAGGGCCTGTTCTTCCACTCGGCCTACGACCAGGGCGCGTTGGACGTCTACACCGTCCACGAGACCTTCGACTTCGCCACCGGGCTGAACCCGGCCCGGCTGCGCGCCGCCGTCCGCACCCTCCTGGACCGCAACCCGGGCCTGCGCGCCGGGTTCACCAGCGAAGGCCTCGACCAGCCGGTGCAGTTCATCGTCGAGACCCCGGAGATCCCGCTCGACGAGGTCGACCTCTCGCACCTCGCGGCCCCGGAACAGGACGCGCGGATAAGGGAGTTGACCGAGGCCGAGCGCAACCGGCGGTTCGACCTGTCCGCGCCCCCGCTGTTCCGGCTGCTCCTGCTGCGGCTCGGCGCCGAGCGCGGCGACCGGCTCGTCGTCGGCCGCCACCTGATCCTCTGGGACGGCTGGTCGGCCTGGCTCTTCCTGGACGAGCTGTTCGCCCTCTACGAGTCCGGCGGCGACGCCTCCGCGCTGCCCGCCCCCGGCAGCTACCGGGACTACCTGACCTGGCTCGACCAGCAGGACGACACCGCCGCCACGGCCGCCTGGCGCACCGCGCTGGCCGGTCTTGAGGAGCCCACCCTGCTGGCCCCGGCCGCCGCCGACGGCCTCGAACCGGTCATCCCCGACCAGCTCGACGTCCGCCTCACCGCCGAACTCGGCGACCGGCTGCGGGAGACCGGCCGGGTCCACGGCCTCACCCTGAACACCCTGCTCAACGCCGCCTGGGGCCTCACCCTCGCCTCCGCGACCGGCCGCAGCGACGTCGTGTTCGGCACCACGGTCGCCGGCCGGCCCAGCGAGGTCCACGACGTCGAGAACATCATCGGCCTCTTCCTCAACACCGTCCCCACCCGGATCGCCCTCGACCCCGCCGAACCGGTCCTCGGTCTGCTCCGCCGCGTCCAGGGCGAACGCCTCGACCTGATGCCGTACGAGCACCTCAGCCTCGGTGTGCTCCAGGCCGAGACCGGGCACCGCAAGCTCTTCGACACGCTGTTCGTGCTGCGCAACAACGACACCGAGGACCGGCTGGCGGAGCTGCGCACCCGGCACGGGGCCACCGCCGTCGCCAACGTCGACGCCACCCACTACCCGGCCAACCTCGTCGTCACCCCCGGGCAGCGGATCACCGTCACCCTCACCCACCGGCCCGACCTGGTCCCCGCCGACCGGGCCCGCGCCCTGCTGGACCGCTTCACCCTGCTCGTCGACCGGCTCACCGCCGACCTCACGGCCCCCGTGGGCTCCCTCGACCCGCTGCTGCCCGCCGAACACGCGGCGCTGCGCGAGGAGTGGGCGGCCGGCCGGGTCGAGGTCCCCGAGGAGACCGTCGCCGACCTGCTGGCCGCCCAGGCCGCCCGCACCCCGGACGCCCGCGCCCTCGTCCTCGGCGAGCGGGCGCTGACGTACGCCGAACTCGACGCGGCCGTCAACCGGATGGCCCGGCTGCTCGTCGAGCGCGGCGCCGGTCCCGAGCACGTGGTCGCGCTCGGCCTCGGCCGCTCCCTCGACATGGTGGTCGCGCTCTTCGCCGTGCTGCGCACCGGCGCCGCCTACCTGCCCCTGGAGCTGGACCACCCGGCCGACCGGCTCTCCCTGATGCTGGCCGACGCCCGCCCGCTGCTCCTGCTCTCCACCACCGCCGTCTCCGCGACCCTCGACGGCGACGGCCTGCCGCGCGTCCTGCTCGACGACCCGGCGGTCCGCAACGAGCTGGCCGGCCTCCCCGACACCCCCGTCCGGCGCCGCTTCAGCCTCGAACACCCCGCCTACGTCATCTACACCTCCGGCTCCACCGGCCGCCCCAAGGGCGTCGTCACCCCCTACCGGGGCCTGACGAACATGCAGCTCAACCACCAGAAGGAGATCTTCGAGCCCGCGATCGCCGCGGCGGGCGGCCGGCGGCTGCGCATCGCGCACACCGTGTCCTTCGCCTTCGACATGTCGTGGGAGGAGCTGCTCTGGCTGGTCGAGGGCCACGAAGTGCACGTCTGCGACGAGGAGTTGCGGCGCGACGCGGAGGCCCTGGTCGCCTACTGCGAGCGGCACCGCATCGACGTCGTCAACGTCACGCCCACGTACGCGCGGCTGCTGATCGAGCAGGGCCTGCTGGAGGGCCACGTTCCGCCGCTCGTGCTGCTCGGCGGCGAGGCCGTCCCGGAGACGGTGTGGGCGGCGCTGCGCGACACCGAGGGGACGTACGGCTACAACCTGTACGGGCCGACCGAGTACACCATCAACACCCTCGGCGGCGGCACCCTCGACTCCGACACCCCCACCGTCGGCAAGCCCATCCGCGGCACCCGCGCCCACCTCCTGGACGCCTGGCTGCGGCCGGTGCCCGACGGCGTCCCCGGCGAGCTGTACATCGCCGGCATCGGCCTGGCCCGCGGCTACCTGGACCGGCCGGGACTGACCGCCGAGCGGTTCGTCGCCGACCCGTTCGGGGAGCCCGGCGAGCGCATGTACCGCACCGGTGACCTGGTGCGCCGGGGCCCCGACGGCAACCTCGACTTCCTCGGCCGCACCGACGACCAGGTGAAGATCCGCGGCTACCGGATCGAGCCCGGCGAGATCGAGGCCGCCCTCAGCCGCCACCCGCTGGTCTCCCAGGCCGCCGTCGTGGTCCGCGACGAACGCCTCGTCGGCTACGTCGTGCCCTCCGGCGCCGACCCCGCCGACCGCACCGCCGCCGAGGCCGCGCAGGTGGGGGAGTGGCAGGAGATCTACTCCGACGAGTACGAGGAGATCGGCACCGCCGTCTTCACCGAGCAGTACGACGGCTGGGACAGCTCCTACGACGGCCGGCCCATCCCCTTCGAGCAGATGCACGAGTGGCGCGAGGCCACGGTCGCCCGCATCCGGGCCCTGAACCCGCGCCGCATCCTCGAAATCGGCGTCGGCTCGGGCCTGCTGCTGTCCCGGCTCGCCCCGGACGCGGCGGAGTACTGGGCGACCGACTTCGCCGCCCCGGTGATCCGCAAGATCGGCGCGGAGCTGCGGGACCGGGACCCCGAGCTGGCCTCCCGGGTTCAGCTGCGCTGCCGGCCCGCCGACGATCTCAGCGGGCTGCCCGCCGGCCACTTCGACACGATCGTCGTCAACTCCGTCATCCAGTACTTCCCGAGCATCGAGTACCTCACCGCCGTCATCGACGGCGCCATGGCACTGCTCGCGCCCGGCGGCGCCCTGTTCGTCGGCGACGTCCGCAACCTGCGGCTGGCCCGCACCTTCCACACCGAGATCCAGCAGGCCCGGGGCACGGCGGAGTCCGAGCTGCCGGCTGCGGTGGAGCGGGGGCTGCGCCTGGAGAAGGAACTCCTGGTCGACCCCGACTACTTCACCACCCTCGGCCACCACGTCGACCTGCGCACCAAGCGCGGCCGTCACCACAACGAGCTGACCAGGCACCGCTACGACGTCGTCCTGTACGCCGGCGAGCCCGGCGTCCGCCTCGACGACGCGCCGACGGTCGAGTGGGGCACGGCCCACACCGTGGGCGAACTCGCCCGCGGAGGCCTGACGTCCGGAGCCGTCGGCCGGCTCCTGCGCGACGCGGGGGAGCTGATCGCCCGCGTGGGCGAACGCCCGCGCACCGGGCGCCCCGCGGTCCTGCGCGTCACCGGCATCCCCGACGGCCGCGTCCGCGAGGACGGTGTCGACCCGGAGACCCTGTACGCACTCGGCGCCGACGCCGGACACCAGGTCCTGACCACCTGGTCGCCGGGGGCCGGGACCTACGACGCCGTGTTCCTGGGCGCCGAACACCGCCTCACCGCAGGTCTGTTCCGGCCCGGCGGCGGCACCGCCCCCTACGCCAACGACCCGACCGCCGCCCGTGAGACCGGCGCCCTGGTCCGGCGGCTGCGCGAGGACCTCGGACGCGAACTGCCCGAGTACATGGTCCCGGCCGCCTTCGTCACCGTCGACGGCCTGCCCATGAACGCCAACGGCAAGCTGGACGTGCGCGCCCTGCCCGAGGCCGAACCCGCCGTCGCCCTCGGCGGCGGACGCGGCCCCCGCACCCCGCGGGAGGAGGTGCTCTGCCGCCTGTTCGCCGAGGTGCTGGGGCTGCCCGAGGCCGGTGCCGAGGACAACTTCTTCGACCTCGGCGGCCACTCGCTGCTCGCCACCCGGCTGGTCAGCCGCGCCCGCACCGAACTGGGCGCCGAACTCGCCATCCGCGACCTCTTCGAGGCCCCCACCCCGGCCCGGCTCGCCGCCCGCGTCGGCACCGCGAGCCCCGCCCGGCCGCCCGTCACCCCGGTCACCGACCGGCCCGCCCGGATCCCGCTCTCCCCGGCCCAGCGCCGACTGCTGCTCGTCGAGCAGATCACCGGCAGCGGCGTCGCCTACAACTTCCCGCTGGTCTTCCGGCTGCGCGGCGACCTCGACACCGAGGCCCTGCGCGCCGCCCTGCGGGACGTGGCCGCCCGCCACGAGGCACTGCGCACCGTGTTCCCGGCGCACGACGGCGAGCCGTACCAGTGGATCGTCCCCGCCGAGGACGCGCACCCGGCCCTCACCGTGGCCGACGCCACGGAGGAGGCGCTGCCCGCGCTGATCGAGGCGGCCCAGCGCCGCCCCTTCGCCCTCACCGCGGAACTCCCGCTGCGCTGCGAGGTGTTCCGGCTGGCCGACGACGACCACGTGGTGGCCGTCGTCCTGCACCACATCACCACCGACGAGTGGTCCGACCGGCCGTTCCTCGCCGACCTGGACACCGCCTACGCGGCCCGCCGCGCGGGTACCGCCCCCGAGTGGGCGGCGCTGCCCGTGCAGTACGCCGACTACACCCTGTGGCAGCGGCGGTTGCTCGACGCGACCGGCGAGGCCCAACTCGCCTACTGGCGTGAGGCGCTGCGCGGACTCCCGGAGGAGCTGGCGCTGCCCGCCGACCGCCCGCGCCCCGCCGAGCCGACCGGCCGCGGCGGCAAGGTCCGCCTGGAGCTGCCGGCCGCCACCGGCCAGGCCCTGCGCGACCTCGCCGGATCCACCGGCACCAGCATGTTCATGGTGTTCCAGGCCGCCACCGCCGCCCTGCTCCGGCGGCTGGGCGCGGGCGACGACATCCCCCTCGGCGCGCCCGTCGCGGGCCGCACCGACGAGGCCCTCGGTGACCTGGTGGGCTTCTTCGTCAACACCCTGGTGCTGCGCACCGACCTGTCCGGCGACCGGCTGACGTTCCGTGAACTCCTCGGCCGGGTGCGGGAGTCGTCGCTGACCGCCTTCGAGTACCAGGACCTGCCCTTCGACCGGGTGGTGGAGGCCCTCAACCCGCCCCGGACGGCCGGCCGCAACCCGCTCTTCCAGGTCATGCTCGGCTACCACCACCGGCCCGACGGCGACCCCGACGTGCTGGGCCTGGCCACCGAGTGGTCCGACATGGACACCGGCATGGCCAAGTTCGACCTGCACTTCACCTACGTCGACGAGTCCGACCGGGTGGTGCTGGTCCTGGAGTACGCCACCGACCTCTTCGACCCCGGCACGGCCGAGGGCCTGGCCGACCGCGCGGCCCGGCTCCTCGCGCACGCCGCCGCCGCACCCGACGCCCCGCTCGGGGACCTGGACATCCTGCACGAGGACGAGCGGGCCCGCGTCCTCACCGGCTGGAACGACACCGCCAGGACCGTCCCGGACGTCACGCTTCCCGACCTCTTCCGCGCCCAGGCGGCCCGCACCCCCGACGCCACCGCCCTCGTCTTCGAGGAACAGCGGCTCACCTACGCCCAGTTGGACGCCCGCGTCGAGCACACCGCCCGGGTCCTGGCCGGACTCGGCGCCGGCCCGGAACGGACCGTCGCCGTCGCCCTGCCCCGCTCGGCCGACCTCGTCGTGGCCCTCCTCGCCGCCCACCGCGCCGGCGCCGCCTACCTGCCGCTGGACCCGGACTACCCGGCGGACCGGCTCGCCCTCATGGTCGAGGACGCCCGCCCGGTGTGCGTGATCCGCGACGCGCTGCCCACCGGCCCGGAGGCGCCGCTCCCGACGTCGTACGACCCCCGGCACCCGGCCTACGTCATCTACACCTCGGGCTCCACGGGCCGTCCCAAGGGTGTGGTCGTCCCGCACGCGGGCATCGTCAACCGTCTGCTGTGGATGCAGGAGGCCTACGGCCTCGGCGCCGACGACCGGGTCCTGCAGAAGACGCCGTCCAGTTTCGACGTGTCGGTGTGGGAGTTCTTCTGGCCGCTGATCACCGGCGCCACGCTGGTCGTCGCCCGGCCCGAGGGCCACCGCGACCCCGCCTACCTGGCCGCGCTGATCCGCGAACAGGCCGTCACCACCGTCCACTTCGTGCCCTCGATGCTCCAGCTCTTCCTGGAGGAGCCGACGGCCGCCGGCTGCACCGGCCTGCGCCGTGTGCTGTGCAGCGGCGAGGCGCTCCCGGCCGCCCTCGCCCGCCGCTGCCACGAGGTGCTGGACGCCGAGCTGTACAACCTCTACGGCCCCACCGAGGCGTCCGTCGACGTCACCGCGACCGGGATCGGCCCCGGCGCGACCACCGTCCCCATCGGCCGCCCGGTCTGGAACACCCGCCTCTACGTCCTCGACGCCGGCCTGCGCCCGGTGCCGCCGGGCGTGCCGGGCGAGCTGTACCTGGCCGGTGTCCAGCTGGCGCGCGGCTATCTGGACCGGCCCGGGCTGACCGCCGAGCGGTTCGTCGCCGATCCGTACGGCCCGGCAGGCAGCCGCATGTACCGCACCGGTGACCTCGCCCGCTGGACGGGGGACGGCACGGTCGAGTACCTCGGCCGCACCGACGACCAGGTGAAGGTGCGCGGTTTCCGCGTCGAGCCCGGCGAGATCGAGGCCGTGCTCGCCGCCCACCCGGCCGTCGCGCACGCCACCGTCACCGTGCACGGCCAGGCACTCGTCGCCCACGTCGTGCCCGCCACGGGCCCGGTGGTGGACGCGACCGCCCTGCGCGCCCACGCCGCCGCCGTCCTCCCCGCCCACATGGTGCCGGCCGCCTACGTCACCCTGGACGCGCTGCCGCTCACCCCGAACGGCAAGCTCGACCGCAAGGCCCTGCCCGCCCCCGAGTTCACCGCGGCCACGGGCGACGGCACCGCGCCGCGCACCCCGCGCGAGGAGATCCTCACCGCCCTGTTCGCCGACGTCCTCGGCCGCGAACGGGTCGGCGTGGCCGACGACTTCTTCGCGCTGGGCGGCCACTCGCTGCTCGCCATGCGCCTGGCCGGCCGCGTCCGCACCGCGCTCGGCGCGGAACTGACGGTCCGTGACGTCTTCGAGGCACCCACGGCCGCCCAGCTCGCCGCCCGCACGGACACCTCCGCCGCCGGGTCGCGTCCCGCGCTCGCCGTCCCGCGTCCGCGCCCCGAACGGCTGCCGCTGTCCGCCGCACAGCGCAGGCTCTGGCTGCTCGCGCAGGTGGACGGCGCGAGCACCGCGTACAACCTCCCCTCGGCCTGGCGGCTGACCGGCCCCCTGGACCGGGACGCCCTCCAGGCCGCCCTGAACGACGTGGCCGCCCGGCACACCCCGCTGCGGACCGTCTTCCCGGCGGTCGACGGGATCCCGTACCAGCGGATCCTCGCCGATGCCGAAGTCCCGCTGGAGAGTGCCCCGTTCGGGGAACTCGCCGGCCGGGCGGCGCACGTCTTCGACCTGGAGCGCGAACTCCCGCTGCGCGCCACCCTGTTCGAGACCGGCCCGCACGAACACGTCCTGCTGCTCCTGCTGCACCACATCGCCACCGACGAGTGGTCCGACCGCCCCCTGTTCGCCGACCTCGCCACCGCCTACGCCGCCCGCACCACGGGCCGGGCCCCCGACTGGGCTCCGCTGCCCGCGAGCTACGCCGACTACACGCTCTGGCAGCGCGACCTGCTGGCCGCGGCCGAGCCGGAGCTGCTCGCCCACTGGACCGGGACCCTGCGCGGGCTGCCCGCCGAACTGGACCTGCCCACCGACCGGCCGCGCCCCGCCGAGCCCACCGGGCGCGGCGGCACCACCGCCTTCACCGTCCCGCCCGCCCTGGCCGGCGCCCTGCGCGGCCTAGCCCGCGCCCACGGCGTCAGCATGTTCATGGTGGCCCAGGCCGCGGTGGCCGCACT
The DNA here is from genome assembly GCF_040652195.1 of Streptomyces sp. NPDC048278. Taxonomy (NCBI): domain Bacteria; kingdom Bacillati; phylum Actinomycetota; class Actinomycetes; order Kitasatosporales; family Streptomycetaceae; genus Streptomyces; species Streptomyces sp. NPDC048278. Next base: position 36,737 of record NZ_JBEZLP010000034.1, on the reverse strand, counting down.
CCTGCACCGGCTCGGCGCCGGAGACGACATCCCGCTCGGCGCCCCGGTGTCCGGGCGGTCCGACGAGGCCCTCGAAGACCTGGTCGGCTTCTTCGTCAACTCCCTGGTCCTGCGCACCGACCTGTCCGGCGACCCCACCTTCGCCGAGCTGCTCGACCGGGTCCGGGAGACCGACCTGGCCGCCTACGAGCACCAGGACCTGCCCTTCGAACGGCTGGTGGAGGCACTCAACCCCGAACGCTCCCTGGCCAGGCACCCGTTGTTCCAGGTGATGGTCGTCCACCTCGCCGGACCCGGTGACGGCCCCGCGCTGCCCGGCCTGACCGCCCGCCGCGAGACCGTCGGACAGGACAGCGCCAAGTTCGACCTCAGCTTCGACTTCGTCGAGCGGGACGAGGGCATCGACGGCTGGATCGAGTACAGCGCCGACCTCTTCGACGAGCGGACCGCCGTACTCCTCGCCCGCCGCCTGGAGGCCCTGCTCACCCAGGTCGCCGCCGACCCCGGCCGCCGCGTCGGCACCCTCGACGTCCTGCGCGACGACGAACGCGCCCAGGTCCTCACCGGCTGGAACGACACCACCAGGACCGTCCCGGACGTCACGCTTCCCGAACTGTTCCGCGCCCAGGCGGCCCGCATCCCCGCCGCCCCGGCCGTCGTCTTCGAGGGCACCCCGCTCACCTACGCCGAACTCGACCAGCGCGTCGAACGGCTGGCCCACACCCTCGCCGCGCACGGCGCCCGCGCCGAGACGACCGTCGCCGTCGCCCTGCCGCGCTCCGCCGCCCTCGTGGTGACCCTGCTCGCCGTGCACCGCGCGGGCGCCGCCTACCTGCCCCTCGACCCGGGCTACCCGGCCGACCGGCTGGCGTACACGCTCGCCGACGCCCGCCCGGCCTGCCTGGTCACGGGGGAGGGCGGCACCGTTCCGGACACCGGCGTGCCCCGTCTCACGGTGACCGCCGACGGCACCCCCGCCCACCCGGCCGACGCCCCCCTGCCCACCTCCTACGACCCCCGGCACCCGGCCTACGTCATCTACACCTCGGGCTCCACCGGCCGTCCCAAGGGCGTGGTCGTCCCGCACGCGGGCATCGTCAACCGCCTGCTGTGGATGCAGGACGCGTACCGCCTCGGCGCCGACGACCGGGTCCTGCAGAAGACCCCGGCCGGGTTCGACGTGTCGGTGTGGGAGTTCTTCTGGCCGCTGATCACCGGCGCCACGCTGGTCGTCGCCCGGCCCGAGGGCCACCAGGACCCGGCCTACCTGGCCGAGCTGATCCGCGAACAGGCCGTCACCACCGCCCACTTCGTGCCGTCCATGCTGCGCGCCTTCCTCGACGAGCCGGCCGCCGCGAGCTGCACCGGCCTGCGCCGGGTGATGTGCAGCGGCGAGGCCCTGCCCGCACCGTCGGCCGCCCGGTTCCGCCGACTCCTCCCGGACACCCGGCTGCACAACCTCTACGGCCCGACGGAGGCCTCCGTCGACGTCACCGCCCACGAGGTGCCGGCCGATCCGGACACCGTGCCGATCGGCCGCCCGGTGTGGAACACCCGCACCTACGTCCTCGACGCCGGCCTGCGCCCGGTGCCGCCCGGCGTCGCCGGCGAGCTGTACCTGGCGGGCGTCCAGCTGGCCCGCGGCTACCTCGGCCGCCCCGGCCTGACCGCCGAGCGGTTCGTCGCCGACCCGTACGGCCCGGCGGGGGCCCGCATGTACCGCACCGGCGACCTGGCCCGTTGGACGGCAGACGGCGAGCTGGAGTACCTCGGCCGCACCGACGACCAGGTCAAGCTGCGCGGCTTCCGCATCGAGCCCGGCGAGATCGAGACCGTGCTCGCCGCCCACCCGGCCGTCGCGCACGCCACCGTCGTGGTCCGCGACGACCGGCTCGTGGCGTACGCCGTCCCGGCCCCCGGCGCCACCGTGGACTCCGCGGCCCTGCGCGCGCACGCCACGGCCGCACTGCCCGAGTACATGGTCCCGGCCGCCGTGGTCACCCTCGACGCCCTCCCGCTCACCCCCAACGGCAAGCTGGACCGCCGGGCCCTGCCCGCCCCGGACTTCGCCGCCGAGGTCGGCGACACCCGGCCCCGGACCCCGCTGGAGGAGACCCTCGGAGCGCTCGTCGCCGACGTGCTCGGCCTCGAACGCGTCGGCGTGGACGACGACTTCTTCGCCCTCGGCGGGGACAGCATCGTCGCCATGCAGCTGGTCGCCAGGGCCCGCGCGGCCGGGCTGGCGTTCAGCCCGCGCGACGTGTTCCGGCACAAGTCGGTGGCAGGACTGGCCGCGGTGGCGACCACGGCCACGTCCGGGGACCGGGCCGAGGAGACGGTCCTGCTCGACCTCACCGACGCCGAACGCGCCGAGGTCGCCGCCCTCCCCGCCGGCACCGACGTGCTCCCCCTCTCCCCGCTCCAGGCCGGACTGCTCTTCCACGCGGCCCTGGACTCCGGCGACGAGGGACCGGACGTCTACACCGTCCAGATCTCCTACGACCTCGACGGCCCCGTCGACGCCGACCGCCTGCGCGCCGCGGCCCAGGACCTGCTCGACGCCCACGAGAACCTGCGCAGCGGCTTCCGGTACCTCTCCTCCGGCCGCCCGGTGGCCGTCGTACCGCGCACCGCCGTGCTGCCCTGGCGGCAGCTCGACCTCACCGACGGCGACGAGGCGGCCTGGACCCGGGTGCTCGGGCAGGAACGGCGCCGCTTCGACCCCGAACGGCCGCCGCTGCTGCGCCTGTTGCTGGCCCGCACCGGCCCGGACCGGCACCGCCTCGTGCTCTCGCACCAGCACCTGCTCCTCGACGGCTGGTCGCTGCCGCTGCTCACCGCCGAACTCTGGGCGCGCTACGAGGGCCGCACCCCGGCCCTGCCCGCCCCCTACCGGGAGCACCTGCGGCTGCTGGCCGCCCAGGACCCGGCCGCCTCCGCCACCGCCTGGACCGAGGCCCTCACCGGCCTCGCCGAACCCACCCGGCTCGCGCCCGCCGACCCCGACCGGGCCGCCGCCGTCCCGCACACCCACACCGTGGAGCTGGACGCAGGCCGCACCGCGGAACTGGAGGCGTTCGCCCGGCGCACCGGCGTCACCGTCAACACCCTCGTGCAGGCCGCCTGGGGCGTGCTCCTCGGCCGGCTCACCGGACGCGACGACGTGGTGTTCGGCGCCACCGTGGCGGGCCGCTCGCCCGAACTCCCCGGCTCCGAGGCGATGATCGGGCTCTTCATCAACACGATCCCGGTCCGGGTGCGGATCCGCCCCGAGGAGAGCACGGCCGCCCTCCTGGAGCGGCTCCAGGACGAACAGTCCCGGCTCATCGCCCACCAGCACCTCGGGCTCGCCGACATCCAGCGCACCGCCGGACTCGGCGAACTCTTCGACACCCTCGTGGTGTTCGAGTCGTACCCGGTGGCGGACCCGGACGAGGAGACGGGCGAGAACGCGGGCGTCGCGCCGCGGGCCACGGTCCGCGAGCACGCGGACTCCACCCACTACCCGCTGGCCTGGGCGGTCGAGCCCGCCGAACGGCTGCGGGTGACCGCCGAGTTCCGCCCCGACCTGTTCGACGCGGCCACCGTACGGCGGATCACGGCCGCCCTGACCGGCCTGCTCACCGGCATGGCCGCCGACCCCGGGCGCCCCGTCGGCCGCCTCGACCTGCTCGACTCCGCCGACCGGTACACCGTCCTGGAGACCTGGAACGACACCGCCCTGCCGGCCGCCGAACGCCTCGGCACGGTACCGGCGCTGTTCGCCGCCCAGGCCGCCGCCACTCCGGACGCGGTCGCCGTCACCGACGGCCGCACCACCTGGACGTTCGCCGAACTCGACGCCCGAAGCGCCGAGTTGGCCCGCATCCTGGCCGGGCACGGCGCCGGGCCCGAGCGGATCGTGGCCCTCGCCCTGCCCCGCACCGCCGACCACATCGCCGCGATCCTCGCGGTGCTGAAGGCGGGCGCCGCCTACCTGCCCCTCGACCCCGACCTGCCCGCGGCCCGCCGCACCGACATGCTGGCCGACGCCCGCCCGGTGCTGGTCCTCGCCACCGACGCGACCGCGGGCGCGCTGCCCGCGACGGACGTCCCCGTCGTGCGGCTCGACGCCCCGGCGGACGGGCTGCCCCAGGCCGAACCCACCGCCCCCGGCCCCGACGACCCCGCCTACGTCATCTACACCTCCGGCTCCACCGGCCGCCCCAAGGGCGTCGTCGTCACCCAGCGCGGAGTCGCCAACCTCTTCCACAGCCACCGCCACGACCTGCACGACCTCGCCAAGGAGCGCACCGGACGGCGGCACCTGCGGGTCGGCCACGCCTGGTCGTTCTCCTTCGACGCCTCCTGGCAGCCGCAGCTCTGGCTCCTCGACGGACACGCCCTGCACATCGCCGACGACGACACCCGTCGCGACCCCGAACTCCTCGCCGCCTTCGTCCGCGACCGGGACATCGACTTCATCGAGGTCACCCCGTCCCTGCTCGCCCGGATGGCCGACAGCGGCCTGATCGGGCCCGACGGCGACTGCCCGCTCGCGGTGGTCGGCTTCGGCGGCGAGGCCGTACCCGACGCGCTGTGGCAGCGGCTCGCCGCGCTCCCCGACACCGAGGCGGTCAACCTGTACGGCCCCACCGAGGCCACCGTCGACGCCCTCGTCGGCCGGGTCCGCGACAGCGCCCGCCCGGTCGTCGGCCGCCCCGTCCACCACTCCCGCGCCTACGTCCTGGACACCGCCCTGCGCCCGGTCCCGCCCGGCGTCACCGGCGAGCTGTACCTGTCGGGACCCGGCCTGGCCCGCGGCTACCTCGGCCGGCCCGACCTCACCGCCGAACGGTTCGTCGCCGACCCCTTCGGGCTGCCCGGGGCCCGCATGTACCGCACCGGCGACCTGGCCCGCTGGACCGAGGACGGGCTGCTCGAATTCGCCGGACGCACCGACGACCAGGTGAAGATCCGCGGCTACCGGGTCGAACTCGCCGAGATCGAGGCCGCGTTGGACAGCCACCCCGCGGTCGCGCAGAGCGTCGTCGTGACCCGCGAACACCGGCCCGGGGTCCGGCAGTTGATCGCCTACGCGGTCCCGGACGGCTCGGGCGGCACGGGCGGCACGGGCGGCACGGGCGGCGCGGAGCTGCGTGCCCACGCCGCCGCCCGCCTGCCCGACTACATGGTCCCGGCCGCCGTGGTCGTCCTGGAGCGGCTGCCGCTGCTCTCCAACGGCAAGCTCGACCGGGCCGCCCTGCCCGCCCCCGACTTCACCGCAGCGGGCGGCGGCCGGACCCCGGAGAACGACACCGAACGCGCCCTGCGCGCCCTGTTCGCGGACGCCCTCGGGCTGCCCGCCGAGGCGATCGGCACGGACGACGACTTCTTCGCCTTCGGCGGGGACAGCATCGTCGCCATGCAGCTCGTCGCCCGCGCCCGCTCGGGCGGCCTGCGGATCACCCCCCGCCAGGTCCTCCAGCACCGCACCGTCGCGGCCCTGGCCGCCGTCGCCGTCCCGCTGGGCGCGGACGACCGGCGGGCCGCGCACGACGACGGCACCGGGACCGTCCCGCTCACCCCGATCATGCGTGCCCTGCTCGACCGCGGCGGCCCCATCGCCGCCTACCACCAGGCGGCCCTGCTGCGCACCCCGGCCGACCTCACCGAACCCGGCCTGCTGACCGTGCTCGGCGCCCTCGCCGCCCGCCACGACATGCTCCGGGCCCGGCTGGTCCGCACCCCGGAGGCCGCCCTGTCGGTGCCGGCGGCGGGCGACACCGACGTACGGACCTGGCTCGCCCGGGTCGACGTACGCGAGACGGCCGAGGACGAGAGCGCGCTGCGGGACGCCATCGCCGACCACGCTCCGCGCGCGCTGGCGGGGCTCGACCCCGAGGCCGGGGCGATGGTGCGGGCGGTGTGGTTCGACGCCGGTCCCGACCGGCCCGGACGGCTGCTGCTCCTCGTCCACCACCTGGTGGTCGACGGCGTCTCCTGGCGCGTGCTGCTGCCCGACCTGGCCACCGCCTGGGCGGCCGTCCGCGGCGGCCGTACCCCCGAACCGGCGCCGGTGGAGCTGTCGTTCGCCCGCTGGGCACGGCTGCTCGGCACCCGCGCGGGCGAACCGGCCGCCGAGGACGAGCTGCCCTGGTGGACCTCCGCCCTCGCCGCGGGCGCCGACCTGCCCCTGGCCCGTCCGCTCGATCCGGCGCGGGACACGGTCGCCACCACCCGCTACCTGTCCCTCTCCCTCCCGGCCGGCGTCACCGGCCCGCTGCTGAGCCGGGTTCCGGCCGCCTTCGGGGCGAGCGTCAACGACGTCCTGCTCACCGCCTTCGCCCTCGCCGTCGGCGACTGGCGGGCCCGGACGCTGGGCGCGGAGCACGCGGGCGGCCCGGTCCTGGTCGACCTGGAGGGCCACGGCCGCGAGGAGGAACTCGCGGGCGACGCCGACCTGTCCCGCACGGTCGGCTGGTTCACCAGCGTCGTCCCGGTACGGCTCGACCCCGGTGCCTCCGGGCCCGACGCCCTGACCGGCGGAGCCGCCCTCGACGCGGCGGTGGCCCGGATCCGCGACCACCTCACCGCCCTTCCGGCGGCCGGCATCGGCCACGGCCTGCTGCGCCGGCTCAACCCCGCGACCGGCCCGCTCCTCGCCGAACTCGCCGAACCCCAGATCGAGTTCAACTACATGGGCCGCTTCGACCGCCCCGCGGCAGCCGACTGGTCCTACGCCGCCGAGGAGGACGCCGCCGACCTCGACGCCGACCCCGGCATGCCGATGTCGCACGCGCTCACCCTCAACGCCCTCACCGAGGACCGCCCCGAGGGTCCGGAACTCAGCGCCCACTGGGCCTACGCGGCCGGACTCCTCACCGAGGAAGCGGTACGGGAGCTGGCCGAGACGTGGTTCCGGGCGCTGGAGGCGGTGGTGGCACGCGCGGACGAACTGAACTGACCCACCGCACCCGTCGAACAGACCGAAAGGCAAGGACCCCCTGACATGAGCAACCCGTTCGAGAACCCCGACGGCGTCTACTCCGTCCTCGTCAACGACGAGGGCCAGTACAGCCTGTGGCCCGACTTCGTGGACGTACCGGCCGGCTGGACGGTCGCCCACGGCCCGGCCCCCCGGCAGGAGTGCCTGGACCACATCGAGACCCACTGGACGGACATGCGGCCCAAGAGCCTGGTCGAGGGCTCCTGACGGACGCAACGGGAAAGGGGGGTGGCCCGGTGTCGAACCGGGCCACCCCCCTTCCCCTTTCCGCGCTCAGGACGCCGGCTGTTCCACCTTCGTCGACGCCTTGCCGTCCACCGCCGCCGCCAGCTGCGGCACCAGGCGGTCCAGGACGTAGGGGATGCTCAGCACGGTCGACAGCGACACCGCGTTGCCGTAGTCGCTGGTCTCCTTGATGTAGACCTCACGACCCTGCTTCACCACGTTCAGATCGCCGTAGACCGGGTCGCTGTGCAGCTTGGTGACCGAGGTGGTGGTGTCCGGCGCGATCCACACGGCCACGTCCTGGTCGAGCAGGTCGTAGCGCTCCTTGCTGATCTGGGCGCCGAACTGGTCCCCGATCACCTTGTCGAGGTCCTTGGGCAGCGAGAAGCCGAGGTCGGACAGGAGCCGGGAGCGCGGGTCCTCGCTGCCGTAGACGAACACGCCCTGGTACGGGGTAGCCATGACCGCCGTGGCCTCGGCGAACGCGGGGTTCGCCTTCTTCGCCGCGGCGAACTTGGCCTCCACGCCCGAGACCAGCGTCTTCGCCTCGGCGGCCTTGCCGAGCGCCTGCCCGATCTCCTCGGTCTGCTGCTGCCACGGCACGCCGTAGTCGTTGTACTGCTTCGGCTGGGCCACGACCGGCGCGAACTTCGACAGGCTCTCGTACTGGGCCTTCGTCAGCCCCGAGTACACCGCGAGGATCAGGTCCGGCTTGAGCGCGGCGATCTTCTCCACCTGCGGACCGGTGCCGGTGTCCTTGAGCACGGTCGGCGCGGGGGAACTGCCCAGCTTGTCCTGGGCCCAGGGGCCGATCGCGCCCTTGTAGCCGCCCAGCCACTCGGTGGTGCCGACCGGGACCTTGCCGAGGGCGAGGACGGCGTCCTGGTCGGTGAGGCCGACCGTCACGATCCGCTCGGGTGCGGACTTGATGGTCGTACTGCCGAACTTGTGGGCGATCGTCACGGGGAACGCGTCGGCGGACGAGCCCTCTGCCCCGGACGAGGAGGAAGAAGAGGTCGAGCCGGAGTCGCTGTCGGAGTCGGAGGAGCCGCAGGCGACCGCCGTCGCCGTGAGCAGGATGACGGAGGCGAGCAGGCCGGTGAGCCTGGACACTCTGGTGACGCGGGGCATCGGCTGATCCTTCTGTTCTTGGCCGTTCTCGGCTGTTCTCGGCTGTTCTGGGGTCAGTGGGGAGCGGTGGGGGAGCGGTGGTCCGACCAGGCCTGCCACAGGGCGGCGTACTGGCCCCGGGCGGCGAGGAGTTCGTCGTGTGTGCCCTCCTCGACCACCCGGCCGTCGCTCAGCACGACCACCCGGTCGGCCGCGGCGGCCTGGCTGAGGCGGTGCGCCACGACCAGCGCGGTACGGCCCCGCAGCGCCTGCTCGGCGGCCTCGTCGAGCAGCCGGGCGCCGGAGCTGCCCGCCTCGGCGGTCGCCTCGTCGAGCACGGCGACCGGCGGATCGGCCAGCAGCAGCCGGGCCAGGGCGAGTTGCTGGGCCTGGTCGGCGGTGAGCCGGTGGCCGCCGTCGCCGACGACCGTGTCCAGCGCCTCCGGCAGGGCCTCGGCCCAGCCGAGGGCGCCCACCGCGGCCAGCGCGTCCCGCAGTTCCTCGTCGTCCGCGTCCGGGCGGGCGAGCCGCAGGTCGTCGGCGAGCGGCCCGGCGAAGACGTGCACCTCCTGGGTGACGAGCCCCACCAGGCGGCCGGAGCCGTCCGGTTCGGCGCCGCCGACGTCGACCTGTCCGGCCTCCGGACGGTGCAGCCCCGCCACCAGCCGCGCCAGGGTCGTCTTGCCCGCACCCGTGGTACCGACCAGCGCGACCCGTTCCTTGGGCCGTACCGTGAGGTCGACGCCGTGCAGCACCGGACGGCCGGGCACATAGGCGTGCGAGACCCCGGTCAGCGTCACGGTCGGATCGCCCGCCATGCCGGTGGTACGACCGTCCGTGCGCTCGTCGGCCGCGGACGCCGGCTCGTCGACGACCCCGACCAGCCGGGCCAGTCCCGCCGTCGCCGACTGGGCGTCGTCGAGGAGCACCAGCGCGGTGTTGACCGGCCCGAAGAGGCTGTGGAAGTAGAGCGCGGCGGCCGTCGCGGTACCGACCGAGGCGGCGCCGGAGCGCACCAGCAGGAACCCGGTGACCAGCACGGCGGCGAGGCCCACGTACTCGGCGATGTGCAGCCTGCTGTAGAAGCGGAGCACCAGCCGTACCCCGCGCATGGTCAGCTCCACCGCCGCCCGCGAGCGTTCGGTGACCCGGCGGGTGTGGTCGTCCTGGAGCCGGTACGCCCGTACCGTGCGGGCCCCGCCGATCGTGTCCAGCAACTGCTGCTGCTGGGCCCCGGTGGCGATCCGTTCCTTCGCGTACAGGGGCACGGCGTTGCGCACGTACCAGCGGGCGGTGTGGGCCTGCACGGGCACCGCGAGCAGCGCGGCCAGCAGGAACCGCCAGTCCAGCACGGCGAGGGCGGCCAGGGTCAGCACGATCGACAGCCCGGAGCGGGCGAGTTCGGGCAGCGCGGTCCGGACGGCGTCGGCGACCCGGGAGACGTCCCGGGTGACCCGGGCGTTGAGGTCGCCGGAGCCCGCCCGCTCCAGCCGCTCCAGCGGCAGCGACAGGGCGCGTTCGACGAAGAGTTCACGCAGCCGGGCCAGCGCGGTCTCGCCGAGCCGGGACACCAGGGACATGCCCAGCGCGGTGCTGACGCCCTGCACCGCGGCGACCCCGGCGAGCGCGAGGACGGGCCAGGTGAGCGCGTCGGGGGAGCGGTGCTCGGTGACCACGTCCACGATGTGCCCGAGCAGCGGCTGGGTGAGCAGTCCGACGGCCGTCGCGATCACCATGGTGCCGAAGCCCGCGACCGCCAGCTTCCGGTCGGGGCGCAGGAGTTCGCGGACGGCCGCGCGGGTGCGGGCGGGCGTGGCGGTGGGCAGCAGATGACTTTCGGTGCCGTCCGGCCCCGTGGTGACGTCCGTCATGCCAGCACCGCCGTCCGGTAGGTCTCATGGGTCCGGGCGAGTTCCGCGTGGGTGCCCTCGGCGCCGACCCGGCCGCCGTCCAGCAGCACCACCCGGTCGGTGACGGCGAGCAGCGCCGGGCTGTTGGTCACCACGACCGTCGTACGGCCCCGCCGGAACTCCCGCAGCCCCGCGGCGATCCGGGCCTCGGTGACCGCGTCCACGGCGGTCGTCGGATCGTGCACGACCAGGACCGGAGGCCCGGCCCGCAGCGCCCGCGCCAGCAGGACGCGCTGCCGCTGCCCGCCGGACAGCGAACGCCCGCCCTCGCCCACCCCGGTGGCCGCACCGCGCGGCAGCGAACGGACCACCTCGTCGGCGTCGGCGGCGGCCATGGCGCCGGCTGTGAGCAGGTCGCCGGCGTCGGCGGTCATGGGGCGTGCCGTCAGCGGGTCGTCGGTGGCGGCGGGGGCGTCGGTGGCGGTGGCGGTCGGGGTGGCCGTGGCCGTGGGGACCACGTTGTCGGCGAGGGATCCCTCGAACAGCGCCGCGTCGTGGGCGGCCACCAGCACCGCCGCCCGGAGCTGAGCCGGGTCCAGCCTCGTCAGCGGCACCCCGTCCAGCTCGACCGAACCCGACTCCGGGTCGCTCTCCCGGCCCAGACAGCTCAACAGGGCCTCGGCGCAGGCCGGATCGGTCACCGCGATCCCGGTCAGCCGCCCGGCGGGCACGTCGAGGTCCACACCGTCCAGCCCGCCGAGCCGTACCCCGCGCAGCCGCAACTCCCCGCGCACCGCGTCCGGAACCGGCTCGTCGCCGCCCGGGACGGCGGGCCCCGCGGAGAGCACCTCGGCGATCCGGGCGGCGGAGGCCCGGCCCTGCGCCAGCTCGGCGTTGACCCACGCGGACGTCTCCAACGGCCCCAGCAGGAACAGCGCGAGCCCCACCGCCGAGACCAACTGCCCCAGCGTGAGCGACCCGTCGAGCGCCAGCCGGCCGCCGACCCAGGCGATCAGCGCGATGAACCCGCCGGTGAGCGCCAGCACGAGCCCGGTCTGCCACGACTCGGCCCGTGCCGCGCGCAGGGTGGCCGCGAGGGAGTCCTGGCTGGTCCTGCGGTACCGCTCGACCGCGGCCCGCTGCGCGCCCAGCCCCTTCAACACCCGCAGTCCGGCCACCAGATCGGCCGCGACCCCCGCGGCGCCCGCGGCCCGGTCCTGCTCGGCCTCGCTGCGCCGCTCCAGCGGCTTGCCCAGCAGATGCCCGAGCCACAGCAGGACGGGCGTGCCCAGCAGCACGATCAGACCGAGCGGCACGGAGGTCAGCAGCAGTGCCACGGCGCTGACGGCGATACCGGCGACGGCCGAAATCCCGCTCATCAGCGCCATGTTGACCGCACCGACGCGCTTGGCGTCCTCGGTGGCGACGTTGGCCAGCTCACCGGAGAGCCGGTCCGCCTCGGCCCCGCCGCGGGCGTCGAGCACCCGGCGCACGACGGCCAGCCGCAGTTCGTGCGCGGCCTCCTCGGCCCCGCGTTCCGCGGCCCGCGCGCCCAGCCGGAAACTCCACGACAGGCACACGTACAGGACCGCCAGCACCGCCAGCCACAGCACCAGACGCCCGCCGTCCCGGCCGGCCACGGCCTGGTCGACGACGACACCGATGAGTACGGGGACCAGAGCCTCCCCGAGCTGGTGCACGCACCCGAGCGCCGCACCGAGAGCGACCCGCCGCCCCTGCCTTCGGACCGAGCCGGACAGGACATCCCGCCCCGACAGTTCCCCTGTTCCCACCGGCCACCCTCCGGAGACGGTCAACTTAGGCAAGGCTACTCTAAGTAAATCCCGTCCCGTCAATCCCCGCCCGGGGAGCAACTCCGGAGTTTCCGGGCCCGCTGCTCAGGCCCTGAGCGGGTTGGCGCCCCGAAGGGGCGCGGGGAACTGCGCGACCGGCCACGACGGCGCCGCACCCGACGGACGGCGCTCCGTCCCGTCGTCCTGGCGGACCGCCGCCGGCCGGCGCGGCAGCAGCCGTCGCGGGGCCTCCCAGCGGGACCCCTGGCCGAACCGGACGTCCCAGCAGCCGTCTCGCCGGGTGAGGAGGACCGTGCTCAGGGGCGGCACGGCGAGATGCCAGAAATTTCGCGCCGGCAGGCCCAGGGCACGGATGAGCGCGGCTCGGACGACGGCCGCCTCGGCGATCGCCACCACGTGGCCCGTGTCGGGCGCCAGGCCGCTCAGCCAGTCCCCCGCCCGGCGGCACAGCCGGCGTACGGACTCCCCACCGTGGGGCGCGGCATCCGGATCCGTGAGCCAGGCGCTGAACCCGTCGGGGTCGGTCGCGGCGACGTCACCGACGGTACGACCGCGCCACTCGCCCACGTCGAGATCGCGCAGCATGGGCTCCGCCACCGACGCCAGGCCGATCGCGTCGGCAGTCTGCGAGCAGCGGGTCGAGGGTGTCCGGACGGCTCGCGCATCGGCGGAGAGCACTGCTCTCGCGGCGCCTGCCAGAAGCAGGCCGGTGTCGCTGAGGGGGGCGTCGCCGAGGAGCGGGTCCAGCGTGGCGTCACCGCCGGGCGCGCACAGAAGCGTCAGGTGGATGGACATGGGACCGGCCTCCTTCTTGGGTCTTCTCGGCCCTTCTCGGCCCGGCACGGCATCGGGCGGTGCGAAAGCCGCTCTCCCGGCCCCGCCGACGCCACGTGGTGCCTCACGTGTTCCACAGTCGGTGCAGGCCCCCCGCCCGCACCATCCGCCAGGTGTCCGGAACCACCCCGCCGACTGGCCGACCTGCCCTCCCCGCGGCCCGGTCGCCTCGCGGCGTGCACCGGTTCCGGTTCCGGTGAGCACCGGAACCGGCACTCACCGGTTCCGCTCGACCGGCAGTTCGAGACGGAGTTCGTACCCCCCTTCGGGCGTGGGCCCGGAGGTGACGGTGCCGCCGAGGAGTTCCGCGCGCTGGGCCAGCCCGACCAGGCCGTTCTGGGCGCTCGGCAGGGCGTAGGCGGGCCGGGTGGGGGCGGTGTTGCCGACGGTGGCGCGGAGGACACCGTCCGTATGTCTGACGTGGACGGTCGCGGCGGCGCCGGGGGCGTGCTTGCGGACGTTGGTCAGCGCTTCCTGGACGGTGCGGTAGACGGCGCGCTGCACCGTGGGCGGAAGCTCCTCGGGCAGGTCGGTCTCCAGCTTCGCCTCGATGCCGCTGCCCCCGACCAGGTGCTCCAGGTCGGCGAGCGAAGGCTGCGGGGTGAGCTCCGTGGGCCTGCTGCCGGAGGCCCGCAGCACGCCGACCATGTGCCGCAACTCCTCCAGCGTCTGCACGCTCAGGCGGCGGATCGTGGCCCCGGCCTCCCTCGTCTCGGCGTCCCGGCCGCTCACCTGGAGCGCTCCGGCCTGTACGGCGATGAGACTGACCTGGTGGGAGACGACGTCGTGCATCTCCCGGGCCAGCTGGGCGCGCTCCTTCGCCAGCACGCTCTGGGCGGTCAGCAGCCGCTCCTGCTCGCGGGCCTCGGAGATGTCGGCGAGCCGCAGGGACAGCTCGCGCCGGGCCTGGACGAGCTGGCCGAGGAAGACAGGAGCGGCGGCGGTCGCCAGGGTGTAGCTGAGGTGGAACAGGCCGTTCGTCTGGGACAGCTCGGTGGCGTCCAGCGACGACCACGGCCAGGGCAGGAAGTCGATGATCGCGTAGGCCAGCGCGCAGCCGGCCAGCAGGAGACGGTGGCGGTTGACGGAGGAGAGCGTGTACAGCGCGGCCATGGGAGCGACCACCGAGTCGGTGACCAGGGCGGTGGGCAGGGTCAGGGCGAAGGTCGTCAGGGGCAGCCGGTGCCGCAGCATCAGGGCGAGGGCGCCGAGCAGCGCGCACGCGGCGGCCGGCTCCTCCTCGACCCCGACATGCGCCCAGGCGTCCGCCAGCGCGACCCCGACGAAGCCGATGTCGAGCAGTACGGCCGCCGGCCGTCGGGAGGTCATCGGACGCCCTCGTCCTGCGCGGGGGTGAGCAGGCCCGCCCGTTCGGCGACGAGCGCCGCCTGGACGCGGCTGCTCACCCGCAGTTTGCCGAGGACGCTGGTGACATGGCCCTTGATGGTGCCGGTGCTCAGGTGCAGCCGTTCGCCGATCTCGTTGTTGGCGAGTCCTTCGGCCATGAGGACGAGCACGGCACGTTCACGTTCGGTGAGCCCCGCGGCGAGACGGGCGGCGGCCGGTTCACGGACGCTGTTGTCGAGGTAGCCGCCCACCACCAGGCGGGTGACCTTGGACGACAGTACGGTCCCGCCCTCGGCCAGGGTGCGCACCAGATGGGGCAACTGCTCGGGGTCGGTGTCCTTGAGCAGGAATCCGGCGGCGCCCGACCGCAGAGCCGTCGCCACGTACTCGTCGGTGTCGAACGTGGTGAGCATGGCGACCACCGGCGGCTGCGGCATGCCGTGTAGGTCGGCCAGGATCGTCAGCCCGTCCACGTCCGGCATCCGGATGTCGAGCAGGACCACGTCGGGCCGCAGCTCCCGCACCGTGCGTACGGCCCGGCCACCCGGCACCGCCGCGACGACCTCGATGTCGTCCGCCGTTTCGAGGATATGCATGAAACCCGTGCGGATCAGGGCTTCGTCATCGACCACCAGTACCCGGATCACGTGCGCTCCGCTCCTCGCGTGCCCTGTCGGTGCGTACCCCGTGGCGGCCGTCGTGCCGGCGGCCGGCCCGGAGAACCCGCCGGTTGGCGGCGCGACCTCAGCCGGTCGGCGGGCACGCCCGCCGCCATGGCGGTGAGCGCGCCACTTCGGCGAACCGCGCCACCTGCCCGCCCGTGGCGCAGCCGGGACCTCCGCATGCGTCTGACTACGCTGAGCAACGGGAGACCCCACCGCCCAGGACAGATCGGGAGACCATGGCCCTCGACCTAGACATCGACCGCATCCGCGAGCTCGTCGGCGAAGGCGTCCGCGACAAGGTCTACCCCGGCGCCGTCTGGGCCGTGGGCGACCGCTCCACCCTGGCCATCGGCACCCCGGGCGTGCTGGATCCCGACCGGCCCGACGAGCCGATGCGGCACGACACCGTCTTCGACGTCGGCGGCCTCACGGAGGTCCTCGCGGTCTGGCCGGCCGTCGGCTGCCTCGTCGCGGACGGCACCCTGCACCTCGACGAGCCGCTCGGAGACTTCTGGCCCGAGGCGACCGGCCACCCCCTGGGCCGGGCGACCACCCGCCACCTGCTCACCCACACCGCCGGGCTCCCGCCCCGCACCGACCCCGACCTGGGGAAGCTGTACGGCACCCACCCCCGGGACATCCGCGAGGGCGTCCTCCGCGAAGCCGTACACCGTCCGCCCGGGGAGGCCGTGGAGTACACCGACCGTGCCGCCCTCGTCCTCGGCCAGCTCGCCGAAGCACTCTCCGGCCAGGGCCTCGACGTCCTCGCTGCCACCCGCGTGTGGCAGCCCCTCGGCATGACCCACACCCGCTACGGCCCCCTGCCCGACGAAACGGCCGCCCGCTGCGCGCCGACCGAACTCGACGACAGCACGGCGGTCCGCCTGAAGGGCACCGCCGCGTCGTCGTCGGCACGCCTGCTCGGCGGAGTCTGCGGCGCCTCCGGAGCGTTCTCCGCCCTCCCCGACCTCGCGGCCTTCCTCCGCCACCTGCTCCAGCCGGGACAGGACGGCGGACAACCGGGCTTCGGGCCCGCCTGGATCCAGGAGTCGCTGCGGATCCGGACCGGCGATCCCGCACCCGCCTGCGGACTGTTCTGGCACCCGGTCCCGGGAACCGGCCCCGGGACCGACGACATCTGGGAGCCCCACGCCGCCACGGGAGCAGGCGCCTGGCTCTCGCCGCAGCAGGGCCGCTGGGCGGTCCTGCTGACCAACGAGCTCTACTACGGCGGCGGCCCCGGACCCCTCGGCCACATCCGCGACGCCTTCCGCTCGCTCGCCTTCGCCTGACGGCGCGCTGCCCGCCGGACGGGCCGGGGCGGCGGTCTCCGGGGACCGCCTACCCTTGACCCATGACCAGCAGCAGCGACCGGAGCCCGGTAGTGGACGTTCAGGCACCCAGGACCTACGAAGTGCGCACCTACGGGTGCCAGATGAACGTCCACGACTCCGAGCGATTGTCCGGGCTGCTGGAGGACGCCGGTTACGTGCGCGCCCCCGAGGACGCGGACGGCGACGCCGACGTGGTCGTGTTCAACACCTGCGCGGTCCGCGAGAACGCCGACAACCGGCTCTACGGCAACCTCGGCCGGCTCGCGCCGAGGAAGGCGTCCCGCCCCGGCATGCAGATCGCGGTCGGCGGCTGCCTGGCCCAGAAGGACCGCGACACCATCGTGCGGAAGGCCCCCTGGGTCGACGTCGTCTTCGGCACCCACAACATCGGCAAGCTGCCGGTCCTGCTGGAGCGCGCCCGGGTCCAGGAAG
Organism: Streptomyces sp. NPDC048278; assembly: GCF_040652195.1. Taxonomy (NCBI): domain Bacteria; kingdom Bacillati; phylum Actinomycetota; class Actinomycetes; order Kitasatosporales; family Streptomycetaceae; genus Streptomyces; species Streptomyces sp. NPDC048278. Next base: position 20,138 of record NZ_JBEZLP010000034.1, on the reverse strand, counting down.
AGGCCCAGGTGGAGATCGCGGAGTCGCTGGAGGCGTTCCCCTCCACCCTGCCGACCCGCCGCGAGAGCGCCTACGCGGCCTGGGTGTCGATCTCCGTCGGCTGCAACAACACCTGCACCTTCTGCATCGTCCCGGCCCTGCGCGGCAAGGAGAAGGACCGCCGCACCGGTGACATCCTCGCCGAGATCGAGGCCCTGGTCGGCGAGGGCGTCTCCGAGATCACGCTGCTCGGCCAGAACGTCAACGCCTACGGCTCCGACATCGGCGACCGCGAGGCCTTCAGCAAGCTGTTGCGCGCCTGCGGCACCGTCGAGGGCCTGGAGCGCGTCCGCTTCACCTCCCCGCACCCCCGTGACTTCACCGACGACGTCATCGCGGCCATGGCGGAGACCCCGAACGTGATGCCCCAGCTCCACATGCCGCTCCAGTCCGGCTCGGACACCGTCCTGAAGGCGATGCGCCGCTCGTACCGGCAGGAGCGTTACCTCGGGATCATCGAGAAGGTGCGGGCCGCGATCCCGCACGCGGCGATCACCACCGACATCATCGTGGGCTTCCCCGGCGAGACCGAGGAGGACTTCGAGCAGACCATGCAGGTGGTCCGCGAGGCCCGCTTCACGCAGGCCTTCACCTTCCAGTACTCCAAGCGGCCCGGCACCCCCGCCGCGACGATGGAGGACCAGATCCCCAAGGACGTCGTCCAGGCACGCTACGAGCGTCTCGTCGCCCTCCAGGAGGAGATCTCCTGGGACGAGAACAAGAAGCAGGTCGGCCGCACGCTCGACCTGATGGTCGCCGAGGGCGAGGGCCGCAAGGACGGCGCCACCCACCGCCTCTCCGGCCGCGCCCCCGACAACCGCCTCGTCCACTTCACCAAGCCCGACCAGGAGGTCCGCCCCGGCGACGTCGTCACGGTCGAGATCACCTACGCCGCCCCGCACCACCTCCTCGCCGAGGGGCCGACGCTCGCCGTACGCCGCACCCGCGCCGGCGACGCCTGGGAGAAGCGGAACGCGGCCGAGGCGGCCAAGCCGGCGGGCGTCCTGCTGGGACTGCCGAAGATCGGCGTCCCGGCGCCGCTGCCGGCGGCTGCCGAGGGCTGCGCGGCGCACTGAACACGCGCCATACTTCTCACGTCGATCAACATGCCGATCGACACGTCGACCAACGAGCGGTCGACCGGGAGCCGGGGGGCGGAGCATGGCGCGCTGGGTGGTTGTCGTGCAGTTCGGGAACGGGGAGTACTACAAGGTCGAGGAGGTCACCCGTTTCGAGAGCACCCCGGAGCAGGCCCGGGCCACCCTGTACGAGGTCGCCTGCACCCACCGTCCGCGCGCGGGCCTGCGCCAGCAGCGCCGTGAGGTGTTCCGGATGCGGGACGGGGACGAGTACTACGTGAACATCGGCGGCATGATGTCCACGTACCGTGTGTTCTACCGGCTGGCGGAACTGGCGTGGAGCACCGGTCCCGGGGCCGCGGACCCGCAGTAGGCTGCCGATCATGCTTGTCGCAGCCGCAGTCTGCCCCTGCCCGCCCGTCCTCGTCCCCGAGCTCGCCGCGGGAGCCGCGCCGGAGCTGGACGCCGCGCGTGCCGCCTGCACCGACGCGCTCGGGGTGCTCGCCGCCGCCCGGCCCGACCTCCTGGTGGTGGTGGGGCCCGCCGAACAGGCGGGACGCGGGGTGTTCCCGCAGGGCAGCCGGGGCACCTTCCGAGGCTTCGGGGCCGAACTCGACGTACGACTGGGCGGCGGCCCGGCAGGAGATCCGACGGGCGGTCCGGACGCGGCCGGTGAGCGCGAGCTGCCGCCCTCCCTCGCCGTCGGCGCCTGGCTGCTGGAGCGCACCGGCTGGGCCGACGCGCCCGTCGAGGGGCTCGGCGTCGGCGAGCCCCTGGAGACCGAGCGGTGCGTCAGGACCGGCCGGGAGATCGCCGGCCGGGCCGCGCGGGTGGCGATGCTGGTGATGGGCGACGCCAGCGCCTGCCGCACCCTCAAGGCGCCGGGCTACCTGGACGAACGGGCGGCCCCCTTCGACGCGGAGGCCGCCCGCGCGCTGGGCGCCGCCGACATCGAGGCGATCAAGGCCCTCGACACCGACCTGGCGTACCGGCTCAAGGCCGCAGGCCGGGCCCCCTGGCAGGTCCTCGCCGGCGCGGCCGAGGACGCCGGCCTCGCCGGGGCCCTCCTCTACGACGACGCACCGTACGGCGTCTGCTACCTGGTGGCGGCCTGGTCCTGAACGGCCGCCGAAACGGCGGACGGCCGGGAGTCGGGTGACTCTCGGCCGTCCGCCGATCTGCGCCGGGACCCGCCCGGCTCAGGAAGCCGGCGGCGGCCCCTCCGGCCTGGTCGGGGCGGTGGGGTCGGGCGTCGTACCGCCCATGGCGTCCGGGTGCACGAACCGGTCCACGGCGCCCTTGGCCCTGCCCGTACCCGTCTGGATCTTGTCGCTGTACTTGCCCTTGGTCTTCTCGTCGACGACCCGCGCGGCCTTGTCGATGCCGTGCTGCAACTTGTCGATCTTGTCCTCGTGCTGCTGCGCGAGGTGAGAGGCCTTGTCCTTGGCCGGGGCGAGCTTGGCCTTCAAATTGTCCAAAAGACCCATGGTTACCTTCCCTATGGCTTCCCTCGCGGGCCGTTATGTGCGGGCGCTCTCGCCGGCCTCGTTGTCGGCGGCCTCCCTGGCGGACTGCTGCTTGGGGATCTCGGTGTCCGCGGCGACCGCGGCACGCTCCGTCTCCGTCCTCGCGTCCGCCTCCCGGCCGTCGTCCTCGCCGGAGCCCTTCGCCTCGGCCACGGCCTCGGCCGCCTCCTCCGCGGCGTTCTCCGCTCCGGGCCCGTCCGGCCCGGCACCGGCCGACGCCACGGCCTCCGGCGCTTCCGGCCTCCTCGGCTCTTCCGACGCCTTCTGCTTCTTCCCAAGGAACCGTGCAAAAACGCCCATATCCACTCCATACGTTACTCGTGCGAGCGAAATCCCGCGTGACCCCGGTGCGTCCGATTGCGCCGGACCGGTCGCGGCCTCCCGGCGGCGGTGGCGGGAACCTCGCAACGGGCAACGAAGCCGGACACGCTCCGTCACGTAACTCGTTCGAGACCGGTCTCCGAGGTTTGCGAGACTGGTGCGGTGAGCAGCGCACCCCCCGCCCCCCGTGTCATCGCCGTCGTCGGCCCCACCGCGGCCGGAAAGTCCGACCTCGGCGTCTTCCTGGCCCAGCGGCTCGGCGGCGAGGTCGTCAACGCCGACTCCATGCAGCTGTACCGGGGGATGGACATCGGCACCGCCAAACTGACGCCCGAGGAGCGCGCAGGCGTCCCGCACCACCTGCTCGACATCTGGGACGTGACCGTCACCGCCTCCGTCGCCGAGTACCAGCGGCTCGCCCGCACCCGCATCGACGCCCTGCTCGCCGAGGGCCGCTGGCCGATCCTGGTCGGCGGCAGCGGGCTGTACGTCCGCGGCGCCGTCGACAACCTGGAGTTCCCCGGCACCGACCCCGAGGTCCGGGCCCGCCTGGAGGACGAGCTCGCACTGCGCGGCTCCGGCGCCCTGCACGCCCGGCTGTCCGCCGCCGACCCCGAGGCGGGCCGCGTGATCCTGCCCAGCAACGGCCGCCGCATCGTCCGCGCGCTGGAGGTGATCGAGATCACCGGGCGCCCCTTCACCGCCAACCTGCCCGGCCACGACTCGGTCTACGACACCGTCCAGATCGGCGTCGACGTGGCCCGCCCCGAACTCGACGAGCGCATCGCGCTGCGCGTCGACCGGATGTGGGAGGACGGACTCGTGGCCGAGGTGCGCGCACTGGAGGCGCACGGGCTGCGCGAAGGCCGCACGGCGTCGCGCGCCCTCGGCTACCAGCAGGTCCTGGCGGCGCTCGCCGGCGACTGCACGGAAGCGGAAGCACGGGCCGAGACCGTCCGTGCCACCAAGCGCTTCGCGCGCCGCCAGGATTCGTGGTTCAGGCGCGACCCCCGCGTGCACTGGTTGAGTGGGGCCGCGGCGGACCGCGAGGAACTTCCGCGGCTGGCCCTGGCGTTGGTCGAACGACCGGTCACAGCCTGATCACGTCATGGCATCGGGATGCGCCACCGGTCATCGGGGCCTCCGGCGCCGTGCCATCATCGAGCTTCGATCGCAAGTGGAGTCCTAGGTTGGGAGGGCGCGTGGCGATGGAGGCCGGCCCTCGCGACACCGCACAAGACACCGAGCACGTCGCCGTCGAGGCCCTCGAACCGGGTGAGGCCGAGGAGGCCGAGGGGCGACTCTCGCCGGACGGTCCTGACGACACGGTGGGCGGCGGCGTCACCGCCGACGGCCCCGAGCCGGAGGAGATGTTCGCGAGCGGCCCCGAGGTCGAGGTGGAGCTCCGCCCGCAGCGCCGTCTGCGCCTGTGGCAGCTCGCGCCCATCGTCGGCCTGGCCGCGGTCGGCTCCCTGATGTTCGCCTTCCCGCTGGCCTTCGACTTCGGCGACAGCGGCGCGGTGATCGCGATGCTGGGCCTGCTGATCTGCTCCTGCGCGGCGGGCTGGGGAATGATGGCGGCCAGGAAGGTCGGCTACACCTGGCCCGGCCTCCCACCACGAGGCTCGACCCGCAGGCCCGACTGGCGCGTGGTGATCGGCTACGTGATCCTGGTCGCGATCGTCGTCGTCCTGGCGGTATGGCGCGTAGCGCGCCTGCGCTGAAGCGGCCCCGAAAGGGGCGCGGGGAACTGCGCGACCAGCCCCCACCGGCCCGCAGCCAAGACACGACGCAACCCTCCCTTACCCTCGAAGAATGAGCATCCCCTTCCTCAAGGGCCACGGCACCGAGAACGACTTCGTGATCGTCCCGGACCCCGACAACGCCCTGGACCTCACCCCGGCCGCCGTAGCCGCACTCTGCGACCGCCGCTCGGGCATCGGCGCCGACGGCGTGCTGCACGTCGTACGGTCCGCCGCGCACCCCGAGGCCAAGGGGATGGCCACCGACGCCGAGTGGTTCATGGACTACCGCAACGGCGACGGCTCGATCGCCGAGATGTGCGGCAACGGCGTCCGCGTCTTCGCCCGCTACCTCCAGCACGCCGGCCACGCCACGGAGGGCGACCTCGCCGTCGCCACCCGTGGCGGCGTCAAGACCGTCCACATCGCCAAGGACGGTGACGTCACCGTCGGCATGGGCAGTGCCCGCCTCCCCGAGGGCGACGTGACCGTGAGCGTCGGCGACCGCACCTGGCCCGCGCGGAACGTGAACATGGGCAACCCGCACGCCGTCGCCTTCGTCGCGGACCTCGCCGACGCCGGCGACCTCTACACCCCGCCCCCCTTCAGCCCCCCGTCGGCCTACCCCGAAGGGGTCAACGTCGAGTTCGTCGTCGACCGCGGCCCCCGCCACGTCGCCATGCGCGTGCACGAGCGCGGCTCCGGCGAGACCCGCTCCTGCGGCACCGGCGCCTGCGCGGTCGCCGTGGCCGCCGCCCGCCGCGACGGCGCCGACCCCTCGGTCACCGGCGCCCCGGCGACGTACACCGTGGACGTGCCCGGCGGACGGCTCGTCATCACCGAACGGCCTGACGGCGAGATCGAGATGACCGGCCCCGCAGTGATTGTCGCCACGGGCGAGATCAGTGCGGAGTGGCTGGAAAATGCCGCCCGTTGAGCTGACTGCACGTCGTAATCCGTGGTCCGGGCGGTACTCCAACCCCCGGATGCACGGCCCGCGTTGCCCCGTCTGGCGAGAAACGTGGGCCACCCCCCGAACAGGTGGCGCAAAATCGTAAACCTCGAATTGGTCGCTCGATTGGGTGATCCGTTTCACGCTCGGCGGGAGCCGGTCAATCGGGCGCGATGGGCTCGGTAGCATCAAGCACCGGCACGGACGGGGGAACGTCGCCAATCCCTGAGCCGCGTATGCCCTGGGGCCCCGTCCGCCGGTACACGAGCCGGAGGTGCCCATGAGTGCGGAGGCCACGAACCCTGCGACGCCCGGTCCTGTCGTGCCCACAGCGGCGGTCCGCAGGAAGGCCCGCCCCCGGATCGACCTGCGCCGGCTCGGCCGGGCCGCGCTGCTCGGCAACGCCGCGCGCGGCAAACTCCCCGATGCCATCGGCCATGTCGCCGAGGCGCATCGCGCCCACTACCCCGACGCCGACCTGGAACCCCTGCGCCACGCCTGGGTCCTGGCCGAGTCCTCGCACCGCGGCCAGATGCGCAAGAGCGGCGAGCCGTACATCACCCACCCCCTCGCGGTCACCCTGATCCTCGCCGAACTCGGCGCCGAGACCACGACCCTGACGGCGTCTCTGCTCCACGACACCGTCGAGGACACCGACGTGACGCTCGACCAGGTGCGGGAACAGTTCGGCGAGGAGGTCCGTTACCTGGTCGACGGGGTGACCAAACTCGAGAAGGTCGACTACGGGGCCGCCGCCGAACCCGAGACGTTCCGGAAGATGCTCGTCGCCACCGGCAGCGACGTCCGCGTGATGTCGATCAAGCTCGCCGACCGGCTGCACAACATGCGCACCCTCGGCGTGATGCGCCGTGAGAAACAGGAGCGCATCGCCAAGGTCACCCGCGACGTCCTCATCCCGCTCGCCGAACGGCTCGGCGTGCAGGCGCTCAAGACCGAGCTGGAGGACCTGGTCTTCGCGATCCTGCACCCCGAGGAGTACGAGCACGTCCGGGAGCTGATCGCCGAGAACGCGGCCCGCACCGACGACCCCCTCGCAGGGATCGCCGACGAGGTGCGCGGGGTGCTCCGCGAGGCCGACATCCCGGCCGAAGTCCTCATCCGGCCCCGGCACTTCGTCTCCGTCCACCGCGTCAGCCGCAAACGCGGCGAGCTGCGCGGCGCCGACTTCGGCCGGCTGCTCGTGCTGGTCAACGAGGACGCGGACTGTTACGCCGTCCTCGGCGAACTGCACACCTGTATGACCCCGGTGGTATCGGAGTTCAAGGACTTCATCGCGGTACCGAAGTTCAACCTGTACCAGTCGCTGCACACGGCGGTCGCCCGCGCCGACGGACAGGTCGCCGAGGTCCTCATCCGCACCCACCAGATGCACAAGGTCGCCGAGGCCGGCGTCGTCGCCCTCGGCAACCCCTACGCCCCGGCCGCCGACGCCCCCGCCGCGGAGAGCGCCGACGCCCCGGCCGACGGCGAGCGCGCCGACCCCACCCGGCCCGGCTGGCTCTCCCGCCTCCTCGACTGGCAGAAGGCCGCCCCGGACACCGACACCTTCTGGTCCACCCTGCGCGAGGACCTCGCCCAGGACCGCGAGATCACCGTCTTCCGCCCCGACGGCGGCGCCCTCGGCCTCCCCGAGGGCGCCACCTGCGTCGACGCCGCCTACGCCCAGTACGGCGAGGACGCCCACGCCTGCATCGGCGCCCGTGTCAACGGCCGCCTCGCGACCCTCAGCACGGTCCTCAGGGACGGCGACACCGTCCAGCTCCTGATGGGCCAGGACCCGGCCTCCGAGCCCTCCCGGGAGTGGCTGGAGCACGCCCACACCCCGGCGGCCCGGATCGCCATCCAGCGCTGGCTCGTCGCCCACCCGGACAGCACCGGCGAGCCCCCGGCCCCGGCCCCCAGCCGTCCCGCCCCCGACTTCCCCGTCTCCGGCACCGCCGCCGGCGACGTCCCCCGGACCGCCAGCGCCGTGGTCGCCGACCGCCCGGACGCGACCGTACGGCTCGCCGGCTGCTGCACCCCGGTACCGCCCGACGAGGTCACCGGCTTCGCCGTGCGCGGCGGAGTGGTCACCGTGCACCGCGTGGAGTGCGCCGCGGTGGCGCACATGAAGAGCACCGGGCGCCCCGAGGTGGCCGTGAGCTGGGGCGACAGCACCGCCTGCCGGGTCACCCTGATCGCCGAATCGTTCGGCCGGCCCCATCTGCTCGCCGACCTCACCGAGGCGATGGCCCAGGAGGGCGCCGAGATCGTCTCTGCGACCGTGGAACCCCCCAGCCAGCAGCGCGTCCGCCACACGTACACCGTCGAGCTCCCCGACGCGGCCCACCTGCCCGCCCTGATGCGCGCGATGCGCAATGTGCCCGGTGTGTACGACGTCGGCCGAGCGCAACACCAATGAATTACTCGTTCGGGTGGATTGAGCGCGGTTCGTACCCGTAAGCGCGGGGTGTGCTGGTAGCGGTGGTCCATGCCGCTCACCCTCCGCACCCGCCGCGCCGCACAGCGTGCCTCCCGACCGCTCCGGCACCGGCGGGCCGCCGCCCTCCTCGCCTCCGCCGTCTCCGTCGCCCTCCTCGGTGCGAGCGCCCCGCCGGTCCCGCTCGGCGTCGGCGACCGGCTCTTCCCGTACCTCGGCAACCCGGGGTACGACGTGGCGTCGTACGACCTCTCCTTCACCTACCCCGGCAGCAACGACAAGCCGCTGCAGGCCGTGACCACCATCGACGCATGGACCACCGCCGACCTGGACCGCCTCAACCTCGACTTCGCGCACGGCAAGGTCGAGTCCGTCGAGGTCGACGGCCGGCCCGCCGCCTTCGAGAGCGCAGGCGAGGACCTGGTCGTCACTCCGGACCGGCCGCTGCGGCGGGGCGACTGGACGCGGATCACGGTCAAGCACACCAGCGACCCGGTCTCCGCCAAGGGCCAGGACGGCGGCTGGGTGCGCACCACCGACGGGCTCGCCATGGCCAACCAGGCCGACGCCGCCCACCTGGTCTTCCCGTGCAACGACCACCCGTCCGACAAGGCGATGTTCACCTTCCACGTCACCGCCCCGAACAGCTACACCGTCGTCGCCAACGGCCTGCCCACCGACTCCGTCCGGTCCGGCGGCCGGACCACCTGGACCTACCGCACCGAGCACCCCATGGCCACCGAGCTGGCCCAGGTCTCCATCGGCCGCTCCGCCGTGCTGCACCGCGCCGGACCGCACGGACTGCCCGTCCGCGACGTCGTCCCGAGCGCCGACGCCAAGAAGCTCGAACCCTGGCTGGCCAAGACCCCGGACCAGATCGCCTGGATGGAGAGCAAGGTCGGCACGTACCCGTTCGAGACCTACGGCGTGCTCATGGCGCAGGCGTCCACCGGCTTCGAGCTGGAGACCCAGACCCTCTCCCTCTTCGAGAAGAACCTGTTCACCGAGCCCGCCTACCCCAAGTGGTACATCGAGTCGGTCATGGTGCACGAGCTGTCCCACCAGTGGTTCGGCGACAGCGTCAGCCCGCGCGTCTGGTCCGACGTCTGGCTGAACGAGGGCCACGCCACCTGGTACGAGGAGCTGTACGCGGAGGAGAAGGGCAAGCAGCCCATGATCAACCGCATGAAGGCCGCGTACGGCGCCTCCGACCGCTGGCGTGCCGCCGGCGGACCGCCCGCCCGGCCCAAGGTCCCCGACCCCGGCCAGAAGATCGGCATCTTCCGCCCCAACATCTACGACGGCGCGGCCCTCGCCCTCTACGCCCTGCGCCAGGAGATCGGCAAGCCCGCCTTCGAGCGCCTGGAGCGGATCTGGGTCCAGCGGCACAAGGACGGCACCGCCACGACCGCCGACTTCGTCCACCTGGCCTCCGCGGTCGCGGGCCGCGACCTCACCGGTTTCTTCGACGCCTGGCTGTACGGCACGAAGACCCCGCCGATGCCCGGCCACCCGGACTGGAAGCAGGTCCCGGCCCCGAAGAAGCAGACCAAGAAGTGACGGCCGGGCGGCCCCCGGAATAACACGGTGCCGGGACGGGACGTACCGTGCGACCATCGTGGGGCCGCACGGTACGGGTCGCGGGGAATCTCCCGGGGTACTCGTACGTTGAGAAGTCGAAAGTCGGCTTCGGCACTCCCATCGACGTAAGGACCCAATGACCTCCTCTTCTTCCCCTTCCCAGGACACCAGGCGCCTCGCGCAGGACTACCCCGACGGTCTTCGGGCCGATGCCCTGATGGAAGAGGACGTCGCCTGGAGCCACGAGATCGACGGAGAGCGGGACGGCGACCAGTTCGACCGCTCCGAGCGCGCGGCCCTGCGCCGCGTCGCGGGCCTCTCCACCGAGCTCGAGGACGTCACCGAGGTCGAGTACCGGCAGCTGCGCCTGGAGCGCGTCGTGCTGGTCGGGGTGTGGACCTCGGGCACCGTGCAGGACGCGGACAACTCCCTCGCGGAGCTGGCCGCGCTCGCCGAGACCGCGGGCGCGCTCGTCCTCGACGGCGTCATCCAGCGCCGCGACAAGCCCGACCCGGCCACCTACATCGGCTCCGGCAAGGCCCTGGAGCTGCGCGACGTCGTCGTCGAGACCGGCGCCGACACCGTCATCTGCGACGGTGAGCTCAGCCCGGGCCAGCTGATCCAGCTGGAGGACGTGGTCAAGGTCAAGGTCATCGACCGGACCGCCCTGATCCTCGACATCTTTGCCCAGCACGCCAAGTCCCGCGAGGGCAAGGCGCAGGTCTCGCTCGCGCAGATGCAGTACATGCTGCCGAGGCTGCGAGGCTGGGGCCAGTCGCTGTCCCGCCAGATGGGCGGCGGCAAGGGCGGCGGCCTCGCCACCCGCGGTCCCGGTGAGACCAAGATCGAGACGGACCGGCGGCGGATCCGCGAGAAGATGGCGAAGATGCGCCGGGAGATCGCGGAGATGAAGACCGGCCGCGAGATCAAGCGCCAGGAGCGCCGCCGCAACAAGGTGCCGTCCGTCGCCATCGCCGGCTACACCAACGCCGGCAAGTCCTCCCTGCTCAACCGCCTCACCGGCGCCGGCGTCCTGGTCGAGAACGCCCTGTTCGCGACCCTGGACCCGACCGTCCGCCGCGCGGAGACGCCCAGCGGGCGCCTCTACACCCTGGCGGACACCGTCGGCTTCGTCCGCCACCTGCCCCACCACCTGGTCGAGGCCTTCCGCTCCACCATGGAGGAGGTCGGCGACGCCGACCTGATCCTCCACGTGGTCGACGGCTCGCACCCGGTCCCGGAGGAGCAGCTGGCCGCCGTGCGCGAGGTGATCAGGGACGTCGGCGCCACCGGCGTACCCGAGTTCGTCGTGATCAACAAGGCCGACGCGGCCGACCCGCTGGTCCTCCAGCGACTGCTGCGCAACGAGAAGCGCTCCCTCGCGGTCTCGGCCCGCACCGGCCAGGGCATCCAGGAACTCCTCGCCCTGATCGACAACGAGCTGCCCCGCCCGTCCGTCGAGATCGAGGCCCTGATCCCGTACACCCACGGCAAGCTGGTGGCCCGCGCCCACAACGAGGGCGAGGTCCTCTCGGAGGAACACACCCCCGAGGGCACCCTCCTCAAGGTCCGCGTCCACGAGGAACTCGCGGCGGAACTCGCGCCGTACGTGCCGACTCCGGCGGCGTAACAACCGCTGAGCAAAGGCCCGCCCCCGTTCTTTTGGGGGCGGGCCTTTCGGAACCTTCTGAGGAGCGGGGCTTCAGCGCCCCGTCAGGGGCGCGGGGAACTGCGCGAGCAACCGACGACGGCGGGTCACTCGCCCACGCACCTTTCTGACCACGGCGCGCGGGCGACACCCGCCCCCTCACTGATCGGCAAACTCCTTGCTGACCCCCTCATAAACCCCCTTGGCCACATCCCCGAACCGAGGCCCGGCCAGCCACCCCGAACTCACCGGCCCGATCGACGTGTTGGACACCAGCGCCGGCTTGCCGTCGGCACCCGTCTCCACCCAGCCGCCCCCCGACGCCCCGCCGGTCATCGTGCACCCGATCCGGTACATCGTCGGCGCCGACGCGTCCACCGACAGCCGCCCGGGCTTGTCGGCGCACTGGTACAGCAGCGACCCGTCGTACGGCTTCGCCGCCGGATACCCCGTCGCGGTGATGCTCGACACCTTCGGCACCGCGGGCGCGTCGAAGTTCACCGGCAGCGCCGAACCGACCGTCTCCTCAAGAGACCTGCCGCCACTGCCCTGCTCCGGCGTCACATGGATCACGGCGTAGTCGTACGACGCCCCGTTGCCGCCCGTCTCACCGCCCTGGTCGATCCACTGCTGCGAGGTCTGCGCCCCGTCGCCCCACCAGACGCCGTACGGCGCGACCTCCGAACGGGTCGCCGCCGCCAGCGCCGAGCCCGTCAGCCCCTTGTCGTTGTACGACGGCACGAACGCGATGTTCCGGTACCAGCCGCCGTTCTTGCCGGCGTGCACACAGTGCCCCGCCGTCCACACCAGGTTGGACTTGCCCGGGTGCGCCGGGTCCTCGACGACCGTCGCCGAGCAGACCATCGTGCCCTCGGGGGAGTCGAAGAAGACCTTCCCGGCCGTGGCCGCGCTCGCGTGGTAGGACGGCCGCACCGCCTTCGCCTGGACCGGCTCCGGCGTCGGGTCGGTCACCCCCTGGTCACCGGAGAGGTCGTTGTCGTCGACGCCCTTGTTCTTGTCGGGGTCGTCGGCGTCCCGCATCCGGTTCGGGTCCCACAGGCCCTTGATGATGGGGTTGACGAAGTCGTTGGCCTCGCGCAGCCAGTCGTCCTTGTCCCAGTTCTTCCAGGCGCCGTGCTTCCACTTGTCTATGTCGATCCCGTGCTCTCTGAGCTTGTTCTTGATGTCGTCCGGGATCTTGATCTTGCCGTCACCGGTGTCGGCGGTGGCGGACGCGGACGCCGCGCCGCCCGCGTTGTCGTCGCCGGAGCCACCGCAGGCGGTGGCGGTCAGCGTCAGGACCGAGGCGAGGGCGACGGCCGCCAGCGCACGCGGCGCGCCCCTTCCACCTCGGAGGGCGAACGACGGCCGGATGGATCGCATGGTGGTGACTCCCCCTGTCGGCAAGGAACTTCAGCGCCACACACTATGCGCTCGCTGTGCGGCGCTCCCGACGGATGGGCAACGGTTTTGCTACGGGCCCCACCAGCGGGGCAACCGCGGTCCGCGGGTGGGACCGACGCGTCGCACGTGCCCGGTGGTACCGGTGACGACGTCCCTCCCGGCAGGGCGAACGCCGGCCGGGCCGGCCACGGCAAGCCCACGGCAAGCCCACGGCAATGATCTTGAGGTGACCCGTAACCCCGAGGCCGGTCCGGGGTTGGTAGCGGTGGGGGTCCGGCTGTCTGTGCCCGGCACCCGGCGATCAACTCGCCTCTGGACAGCGGGGAGGACAGCGAGCCGTGGCCGTGACGGAGTCGGTGACCGGGGGGACGTCCGGGGGAGCGCGCGGGGCGCACGAGGGGATCCTGAGACGTCAGTCGGCGCGTGAGTCGCGGGCACGTACCTACGCGCGCGCCCTGCCCATCGTGCCGGTACGGGCGCGCGGCCTGACCATCGAGGGCGCCGACGGTCGCCGCTACCTGGACTGCCTCTCCGGCGCCGGCACCCTCGCCCTCGGCCACAACCACCCCGTCGTGCTGGAGGCGATCCGCAAGGTCCTCGACTCCGGCGCCCCGCTCTCCGTCCTCGACCTGGCGACCCCCGTCAAGGACGCCTTCATCACCGAACTGTTCCGGACCCTGCCGCCCGGACTCGCCGACCGCGCCCGCGTCCAGTTCTGCGGGCCCGCCGGCACGGACGCCGTCGAGGCCGCCTTCAAACTCGTCCGGGCCGCGACCGGCCGCACCGGCATCCTCGCCTTCACCGGCGCCTACCACGGGATGACCACCGGCGCCCTGGCCGCCTCCGGCGGAGCCGGCGACGTCCGTGTCGCCCGGCTGCCCTACCCCCAGGACTACCGCTGCCCGTTCGGCGTCGGCGGCCCCCGCGGTGCCGAACTCGCCGCCCGCTGGACCGAGACCGTCCTCGACGACCCCAAGTCCGGCGTCCCTCTCCCCGCCGGCATGATCCTCGAACCCGTGCAGGGCGAGGGCGGGGTGATCCCCGCGCCGGACGACTGGCTCCGCCGGATGCGCCGGCTCACCGCCGACCGCTCCATCCCCCTGATCGCCGACGAGATCCAGACCGGGGTGGGCAGGACCGGCGCCTTCTGGGCCGTCGAGCACAGCGGGGTCACCCCCGACGTGATGGTCCTGTCCAAGGCCATCGGCGGCAGCCTCCCCCTCGCCGTCGTCGTCTACCGCGACGACCTCGACGTCTGGGAGCCCGGCGCGCACGCCGGCACCTTCCGCGGCAACCAGCTCGCCATGGCCGCCGGCACCGCCACCCTCGCCCACGTCCGCGAGAACGCCCTCGCCGAACGAGCGGGCCTGCTCGGCGCCCGGATGCTCACCCAACTGCGCGCACTCCAGAACGACTTCACATGCGTGGGAGACGTGCGGGGGCGCGGACTGATGATCGGCGTGGAACTGGTGGACCCGGAGGGGGAGGAGCTCCCAGCGGACGCGGAGGAGCGGGCGCAGGAGCGGGCAGCGAGGGAGGCGACGACAGCGCAGGAGGCGAGGGCGGCGGGGGCGGCGGAGGAGACGAGGGCCCGAGGCGGCGGTGGCGCGGGCGCGGCGGTGCGGGGTGCCGCGGTGAGCGGGTGGGAGGGGGAAGCCCGGCCGGTACCGCGCCCCGCCGCTCCCGAACTGGCCTCGGCCGTGCAACGCGCCTGCCTGGAGCGGGGCCTGATCGTCGAACTCGGGGGCCGCCACGCCGGTGTCGTACGACTGCTGCCGCCCCTGACCATCACCGACGAACAGGCGACCGCCGTACTGGACCGCCTCGCCGACGCCATCGCGGCCGTGGCCCGCGACCCGGCCGCCCACGGTGCCGTGCCCCGACCGGCCCCCACACCCGACAGCGACCCGCCGACCTGACCGTCCGGAGGGAACCCGCCGGCCGGAGCGCAGGAGCGCCGGAGCGCAGGAGCGCCGGGGCCGCCGGAGCCGCCGACTCCCGTCAGGAACTCGCCACCCGACCAGCCCGGTTCGCCCGCCACACGCCGAACACCGCACCGCCCGAGCCCCGAGGAACCCTCCTTGAACGCCACCCCCGCGCCCGACGACAACGGAGACCAAGGCCCACAGGGACGCCCCGTTCCGCTCGCCGAGTCGGTCCCCCAGCAACGAGGCCGTACCTCCCCGCCCGAGCGGCCACGCGACGACACGGGAGACCTCCTCGAACACCCCGACCCGCGCATCGCCGCCCAGGCCGCCGCCGTGGAGAACCTGCTCCGCTGCTGGGTACGCGAGACGAACCTGCCCACGCCCGACACCGGCACCCTCCGCATCCCGCTCCCCGTCAGCGGTACGGCCCTGCTCACCCCGGTCCGCCACTGGTCCCCGACCGGCTGGCACCGCTTCGGACCACCCCGCCTGGCCGGCGCCTCCGACACCGCCCCAGCCGTCGACGCGGTCACCCTCGCCGCCCTGCTCACCCGCGAGACGACCCCGGGACCGGCGGACACCGCCGACACCGCCGACCGAGCCGAGAGCGCCACCGGCCACCCCGAAGCCACCTCCGACGGCGCCGACCTCGTGGCCCGGGTCGCCGACTCCCTGCGCCGCACGGTCACCTTCGTCGCGGACCGGCGCGCCCACCCCGCCGACGGCCCCGACCGCTTCCTCGCCGCCGAGCAGGCACTCCTCCTCGGGCACCCGTTCCACCCGACCCCGAAGAGCCGCGAGGGCCTGACCGAGTCCGAGGCCCGGCTCTACTCACCGGAGCTGCGCGGCTCCTTCCCCCTGCACTGGCTCGCGGTCGCCTCCTCCCTGCTCGTCACCGACTCGGCCTGGACCGAACGAGGCCGTCCCGTCCCCGCCGCGCACCTCATGGAGCGGTTGGCGGGCACGGCCCTGCCTCTGCCCGACGGCTGCGCCGCCGCCCTGCCCCTGCACCCCTGGCAGGCCCGCGACATCGGTCACCGGGAGGAGACCGCCGCCCTCCTCGACGCCGGGCTCCTGCGCGACCTGGGCCCGCTCGGCGCCCCCTGGTACCCCACCTCCTCCGTGCGAACCGTGCACCGCACCGGCGCCCCCGCCATGCTCAAGCTGTCGCTCGGCCTGCGGATCACCAACTCCCGCCGGGAGAACCTCCGCAAGGAACTCCACCGGGGCGTCGAGGTGCACCGCCTGCTGCGCACCGGCCTCGCCAAGCAGTGGCAGGCCGCCCATCCCGCCTTCGACATCGTGCGCGACCCCGCCTGGCTGGCCGTCGACGGTCTCGACGGCCGGCCCGTACCCGGACTCGACGTGGTCGTCCGGCACAACCCGTTCATCCCCGACGACGACGTGTCCTGCATCGCCGGACTGGTCACGCCCCGGCCCCTCGACGCCCCGGCGGCGAACGGCAGGCCCCGCCCGTACCGCTCCCGGCTGGCCCGGGCGGTCTCCCGGCTCGCCGAACGCACCGGCCGGCCCGTGGGCGCCGTCAGCGCCGAGTGGTTCCTGCGCTACCTGGAACAGGTCGTCCGCCCGGTGCTCTGGCTCGACAGCGAGGCCGGCATCGCCCTGGAGGCCCACCAGCAGAACACCCTGCTCCTGCTGGACGCCGACGGCTGGCCGGCCGGCGGGCGCTACCGCGACAACCAGGGCTACTACTTCCGCGAGTCCCGACGGGCCGACCTCGACGCGCGGCTGCCCGGCATCGGGGAGCACAGCGACACCTTCGTCTCCGACGAGGTCACCGACGAACGCTTCGCCTACTACCTCGGCATCAACAACGTGCTCGGCCTGATCGGCGCGTTCGGCTCCCAGCGGCTCGCCGACGAGCGGCTGCTGCTCGCGGCGTTCCGCCGGTTCCTCACCGACGCGGCCACCGGCCCCGCCCGGCTGCGCACTTCCCTGCCCGGCCGCCTGCTCGACTCACCCGTCCTGCGCTGCAAGGCCAACCTGCTGACCCGGCTGCACGGCCTCGACGAACTCGTGGGCCCGGTCGACACCCAGTCCGTCTACGTCACCATCACCAACCCCCTCCACTCCGCGCCTTCCTGACCCCATCGCCTGCCCCCACCGACACCGTCTCCGGCCCTCGTGCACCGCCCTTCGCCGACCGACCGCATCCACCGATCCGGTCTCACCGACCTGCGTTCACCCATTCCGTGTCCTCGATCGACTTCGCCGATCCCAGTTCGCCGATCCGATTCCACCGACCCCTTCCACGGATCCGAGTTCGCCGATACGAGTCCGCCGATCCCTTCCACGGATCCGAGTCCGCCGATCTGCATTCACCGCCGTTCATCCACCGACCGAGGAACATGACCCACCTCGTCTTCTGAGAGGAGCGCACCGTGCCTCCCACCGACGCGAGCGCCGGCACCGGCCCCGTCCCCGTCCCGGTCCGTCCCGGACCCATCGGCCACCCCGGCCGTTCCGGAACCGCCGAGGACATCAGGGACTGCGAGGACACCCTTGACCTCCGCCTGCCCGTCGAACTCCTCGCCCTCGTCGCCGGGACGACTCCCGAGACCGACGGACGAGCCCCCGGGCCCGCTCACGAGAGACCCGGCCGCCCCTTGCACCAGCCCGGCGCATCCGACCTGCTCGACCAGGTCGGCACCTGGGGCCCCGCCGAGACCCCGGTCGGCTCCTTCCACCTGCTGCCGGTCCAGGTCGAACGCGACCTGCCGGTCATCAGCGCCTGGATGAACGACCCCGCCGTGGCCGCGTTCTGGCAGCTGGCCGGCTCAGGCACACAGACGGAGGACCACCTGCGCGCCCAGCTCGCGGGAGACGGACGCAGCGTGCCGTGTCTGGGCGTGCTCGACGGCACCCCGATGAGCTACTGGGAGATCTACCGAGCCGACCTGGACCCGCTCGCCCGCCACTATCCGGCCCGCCCGCACGACACCGGTGTCCACCTGCTCGTCGGCGACGTCGCCGACCGAGGACGAGGACTGGGGTCCGCCCTGCTCAGAGCCGTGGCCGACCACGTACTCGATCACCGCCCCGCCTGTGCCCGCGTCGTCGCGGAACCCGATCTCCACAACACCCCCTCCGTGGCCGCCTTCCTCAACGCGGGCTTCCGCTACGCCTCCGAGGTCGACCTGCCTGCCAAACGGGCCGCCCTCATGATCCGGGACCGGTCCCTACGTCATCTGATGTAGCGCTGAGTGATTGCGCGTACACATGTAGTACGAAGCGGCGGCCGATCGAGTTCCCGGCGGTCCGGAAAAAATCCGAGCCGCCCGGCCTTCCCCCTTGGTCCGCCCGTCCAGGAGCCCCCGGCGTGATCCCACCCCCCGTCCCCGCCTTGATCGCCCGGTTGTCAGTGGCGGGTCGTAGGGTGGTCGCGCTATGACGAAGCCCTCACTCCCTGAACTCCTGCATGCCGCTGTCTCAGCTGTCGGCGGTACGGAGCGCCCCGGCCAGGTGACCATGGCCGAATCGGTCGCCGAAGCGATCGACGACGGATCCCATCTGCTGGTCCAGGCCGGCACCGGCACCGGCAAGTCGCTCGGCTACCTGGTGCCCGCCCTCGCGCACGGAGAGCGGGTCGTCGTCGCGACGGCGACCCTCGCCCTGCAGAGACAGCTCGTGGAGCGGGATCTGCCGCGCACCGTCGACTCCCTGCACCCGCTGCTGCGCCGGCGCCCGGAGTTCGCGATGCTCAAGGGCAGGTCGAACTACGTGTGCCTGCACCGGCTGCACGAGGGCATGCCCCAGGACGAGGAGGAGGGCCTCTTCGACCAGTTCGAGGCCGCCGCGCCCACCAGCAAGCTCGGTCAGGACCTGCTGCGCCTGCGCGACTGGGCCGACGAGACCGAGAACGGCGACCGCGACGACCTCACACCGGGCGTCTCCGACAAGGCCTGGGCGCAGGTCTCGGTCTCCTCCCGGGAGTGCCTCGGCGCGTCCAAGTGCGCCTACGGCGCCGAGTGCTTCGCGGAGATGGCCCGCGAGCGCGCGAAGCTCGCCGAGGTGGTCGTCACCAATCACGCCCTGCTGGCCATCGACGCCATCGAGGGCGCCCCGGTCCTCCCGCCGCACGAGGTGCTGATCGTGGACGAGGCGCACGAACTGGTCTCCCGCGTCACCGGCGTCGCCACCGGCGAGCTCACCCCGGGCCAGGTCAACCGGGCGGTCCGGCGTGCCGCCAAGCTGGTCGACGAGAAGGCCGCCGACCAGCTCCAGACCGCCGCCGAGGGCTTCGAGCGGCTGATGGAGCTCGCGCTGCCCGGCCGCCTGGAGGAGATCCCGGAGGATCTCGGTTATGCCCTGTCGGCGCTCAGGGACGCCGCCCGTACCGTGATCTCCGCGCTCGGCACGACCCGCGACAAGTCGGTCCAGGACGAGGACGCGGTCCGCAAACAGGCACTGGCCTCCGTGGAGACCGTGCACGACGTGTCGGAGCGGATCGTGAACGGCTCCGAGTGGGACGTCGTCTGGTACGAACGCCATGACCGCTTCGGTGCCTCCCTGCGGGTCGCCCCGATGTCCGTGTCCGGCCTGCTCAGGGAGAAGCTCTTCGCGGACCGTTCGGTCGTCCTCACCTCGGCGACCCTCAAGCTCGGCGGCGACTTCAACGGTGTCGGCGCCTCCCTGGGCCTCGCCCCGGAGGGCACGGAGGGGGACGACCTCCCGCAGTGGAAGGGCGTCGACGTCGGCTCGCCCTTCGACTATCCGAAACAGGGCATTCTCTATGTCGCCAAGCATCTGTCGCGCCCCGCACGGGACGGCGACCGTGCCGACATGCTCGACGAACTGACCGAGCTGATCCAGGCCGCGGGCGGTCGCACGCTCGGTCTGTTCTCCTCGATGCGGGCCGCTCAGCAGGCAGCCGAGGAACTGCGCGTCCGGATTCCCGAGTTCCCGGTGCTCCTGCAGGGTGAGGAGACCCTCGGCGAACTGATCAAGAATTTCGCTGCCGACCCCAGGACCTGCCTCTTCGGCACGCTCTCGCTCTGGCAGGGCGTCGACGTCCCCGGACCCAGCTGTCAGCTGGTCGTCATGGACAAGATCCCGTTCCCGCGCCCGGACGACCCGCTGATGAGCGCCCGGCAGAAGGCCGTCGAGGACGCCGGCGGCAACGGTTTCATGGCGGTCGCCGCCACCCACGCCGCGCTCCTGATGGCCCAGGGCGCCGGCCGTCTCGTACGGGCGTCGGGGGACCGCGGTGTGGTCGCCGTACTCGACCAGCGGCTTGCCACCGCGCGGTACGGCGGTTATCTCAAGTCCTCACTGCCCGACTTCTGGTACACCACGGACCGTAACCAGGTCCGCAGGTCGCTGGCGGCGATCGACGCGGTGGCGCGGCAGACGGAGGCGGAGGCGCAGTGATCGTGGGCGCGCTGCACCGACTACGTGTGCGGCCGTTGCTGGAACGCGGCCCAGGGCCTGTGTCTGCGCTGCGCTCCGGACACGGCC
>NZ_JBEZLP010000033.1:0-126682 GCF_040652195.1 Streptomyces sp. NPDC048278 | reverse complement strand
GTCCACAGCTCTTCCGGCGCCATCCGCTCGACAAGCGCAGCAGTCATCACCCCAGACTGCCGCAAGATCACGCCAACTGAAATGGCGTCTAAGGCGGGGAGCCGACTCGCTGTGTACAACGGAGGTGGCAAGGACGGGGCCATCGCGCACGCGGTCGACCAGGCCGCGCAGTTCTCCCGTACCAAGCGTGTGGTCCTCGTCATCGACAGCGACAGCTTCCACCCCGCGGACCGGACCGGCAATCACGAGAAGGCCGAAGCAGCGGCCCGCAAAGGCGTGAGTGCGCACGTCCTCAGATTCCGGGAGATGGAGAACTACATTCCCAACCGGGTCCTGGCCCGGCAGCCGAAGAAGACCGTAGGAATGTCCTCCATGGCCAAGCTCCTGGAGTCCCTCAAGACCTTCTCGCCTGAGCAGCGAGCCCACTTCGACATGAAGCACGGGTTCAAGGGGAAGCCGCAGAAGGGTGCCGACCAGAAGGGGCGCCACTCCAAGAAGGCGGGGACCACCTACGTCATCCCGCCGCGCCACGGTGATCTGTACGACGAAGTGGCGGAGCAGGATCTCATCACCCTCCAGGAGGGATTCGGAACGGACTTGCCGGGTCTGTTCCTGCAAGAGGTGATGCGCGGCGGCATATCGGAGCGGGACCTGGACGGCCTGGGCCCCGGAGCGAAACTTGAATTGCGATCGATGTTCGAAACGATTCGGGGCGTGATCTGAGCATGGGAGACATCGAGGTGGTCAAGGAAATCTCCGTGGTACCGGAGGTCCACTTCCTGGAGCAGGTCCTGGAGCGGATCGCGCAGGGCGAGCTGCGGGTGCCGAAGTTCCAGCGCCCGTTCCTGTGGCGCCCCGAGCAGATGCTCCAGCTCTTCGACAGCATGGAGCGCGGCTACCCGATGGGCAGCCTGCTCATCTGGGAGACCACCATGCCGCTCGAAAGCCTCGACACTATCGGTGGGCGCAGGATTCCGCCGGCACCGGAAGGGGCGAAGGTCGCCTACGTCCTGGACGGCCACCAGCGGCTCTCGACGCTCTTCGGCGTCCTTCACCGCTCGGCCGACGCCCCGCGGTCCGCGCGCCAGGAGGACTGGATGTGGTGGGTCTACCGGCCGCTCGTCCGGTCGGAACACGACGGCGTGCGCTACCGCCACCAGAAGAACGGCGAGCCGGTGCCCAGCCACTTCCTGCCCATGCGGTCCGTACTGGGGACCCTGGACTTTCTCGAATACGCACGGACGCTGTCCGACGTCTCCCACTCCCGCGAGGAGGCCGACCGCCTCACCAAGGAGAGCGAGCGTATCGCGAAGCGGGTGAAGAACTATAAGGTCTCCGTGGTGCGTATGGAGGGCGGCACTCTCCAGCAGGCCATCGAGGTCTTCTCCAGGATCAACAGCAGCGGCCAGAAGATGCGTCCCGACCAGATGGTCTCCGCACTGACCTACGGGACCATCGGCTCGGAGACGCTCAGCGACAAGATGGAGGAGATCAAGGGGCGGATCGCCGCTTCGGGCTTCGGCGAGATCCCGATCATGACGATCTTCCAGACCGTCCTCGCGCTGTCCGGCGAGGAGGACGTATATGGGGACACCTCCTGGGAGACGATGGCCCGCAAGGTCCAGGGTCAGCTCACGACCGCGGTGGAGGACACCGACCTGATCCTCCAGCAGGTGGTCGAGTTTCTGCGGGAGGAGGTTCGAGTCCCGCTGGCTCGCCTGGTTCCCTACAACATCCAGATCATGCTGCTCGCCGTCTTCTTCCACTTCTCCGACAAGGTCGAAGCGGAGCAGCAGGTCAAGCTCCGGCACTGGTTCTGGACCACGTCCCTGGCGGGCACCTTCGCCGGGTCCACCACCACCCAGGTCCGGAAGTTCATCACGGAGATGAAGGCCTTCGCCCAGGGCAAGGGCGGGCTCAGCTACTCCGCTGAGCGGGCCCGTTCCTTCCCCGAACGCTTCGACCTGCGCAGCGCGCGTGTGCGCGCCTACCTCCTTTGGGACCTACTGACGTTCCCGGACCGGAAGAACCTCGACGGCGGCACCGCCAACGTGCTGGAACAGCTGGCGACGGCGCATAGCGAGACCTATCGACACGTCATCACCCAGAGCGGGGTTCCCGGGGCTTCTAGTCCCGCCAACCGGATCGTCATGACGACGCCGCCGGGTGTGTCGATCCGGCAGGCGCTCATCAGGCTCGCGGAGGACGGGCGGACCGACATCCTGGACTCGCACGGAGTCAGCCTCGCGTCCATCGAACATCTGAAGGCCGACGAGTTCACCGAGTTCATCCTCGCCCGGCAGCATGAACTGGCGGCGCGGGAGCGGCAGTTCATCGAGAGCCTGGGTATCAAGTCGGCTGACAAGGAGGTCGGCGAGACCGACATCGACACCGAGTGAGGGGCGGCGAGTCCAGGCTTGCGTAGCCTCGAAGGCGCAACGCGGCTTTTCTGCCCTGGAGCGGCCGGCGTGGCGATCACCACATACCTGAGCCCTGCTTGAACCGACAGGGCTATCTTTCCGTTCCCTCCTGTATCGCCGCCGCGGTGAAGTCAGCCCGTTGGTGTTGATGAACCGCGTTGGCGTGGCCGTCCGCCCACGTGCCCTTGAGTAGTTCTTGCCCGGGCGCGGCTAAACGATCGTGTGCGAGCTGGAGTCGCATCCGCACGTGGTACATCTGGTCCGTAGCCGGAGAATGTCCTGATGGGTCCGCGAAACACCTTGAGGCGGGTGCGGATGGTCAAGCGTCGATAGCGGGGCGGCTTCTCGGTACTTTACAAGAGCCCGAGATCGACCGTGATGGAGAAAGGTGCGGTGGCCTTCACCGCGCCGGTGAACATTTCACCGTCCCTGTACGCCTTGGTGGCGGGGTCAAGGACGTAGGTGTAGACGATCGGGACCCCGGTGGCGGCCTGCTCGTCCCGCCAGTAGAAAAGGGGATGCCGGCCTTGGCGTATTGGTCCACCTCCACGATCCGGTTCGTGGTCTCCGAGCCGGGCGACACCACCTCGGCGACTAGGAGTACGTGCTCGGGGCGGGTAGGCGTGAGGTCGATGGTCTCCGCCCGGTAGACGATGATGTCAGGACGGCGGTTGGTGAGGGGAACGTCCTGCAGGCAGAAGGACGTCGAAGTCCGTGTCTGCGTTCCAGGCCGGGCCTGCGGCGGTGTCCAGGGCGTTGGCCAGGTTGCGGGCCAGCCGGTTGTGGCGCTTGGAGGCGCTTGGGCTCCCGACGACCATCCCGTCCACGATCTCGATGCCGGCGCACTGCTCCTCGGGCCAGGAGTCGTACTGTTCCGCGCTGATCTGCGTATGCATCCACGCGGGCGCCACCATCTCGGCGGTCATGGGTACCTCCTTCGAGGGGCCTCGGCAGGTCCGGCACTGCTGCGCCAAGCCTACTGTTTCGAGGTGCCGGGCTGCCCGATTCGGAAGGGAAGGAGCCGCCCACCACGTAATGGCCGATAAGTGCAATTCGGCCAAGTGAGGCGGGCACGTCAGTGGTTCACCGGTCGCGGCAGACGCTGTGAGAGGCTGGCTCGTATGAACCGGCTGTCTGGTGTGACCTCGCCTTATCTGTTGCAGCACGCTGACAATCCGGTCGACTGGTGGCCCTGGTCGCCGGAGGCGTTCGAGGAGGCGCGGCGGCGGGATGTGCCCGTGCTGCTGTCGGTCGGCTACTCGGCCTGCCACTGGTGCCACGTCATGGCCCACGAGTCCTTCGAGGACGAGGTCACTGCCGGGTATCTGAACGAGCACTTCGTCAGCGTCAAGGTCGACCGGGAGGAGCGGCCGGATGTCGACGCCGTGTACATGGAGGCTGTGCAGGCGGCCACCGGGCAGGGTGGCTGGCCCATGACCGTGTTTCTCACGCCGGACGCCGAACCCTTCTACTTCGGCACGTACTTCCCGCCCGCCCCCCGGCACGGCATGCCCTCCTTCCGGCAGGTGCTGGAAGGGGTCAGGGCCGCGTGGGCGGACCGGCGGGAGGAGGTCGCCGAGGTGGCCGGGAAGATCGTGCGGGATCTCGCGCAGCGGGAGCTCGGGCAGCAGGGCGGCCGGCCGCCCGGTGAGGGCGAGCTCGCGCAGGCGCTGCTCGGGCTCACCCGTGAGTACGACCCGCAGCGCGGCGGATTCGGCGGCGCCCCCAAGTTCCCGCCGTCCATGGTGATCGAGTTCCTGCTGCGGCACCACGCCCGCACCGGTTCCGAGGGTGCGCTGCAGATGGCCGTGGACACCTGTGAGCGGATGGCCAGGGGCGGCCTCTACGACCAGCTCGGCGGCGGCTTCGCCCGTTACTCCGTCGACCGCGACTGGGTCGTGCCGCACTTCGAGAAGATGCTGTACGACAACGCCCTGCTCTGCCGGGTCTACGCCCACCTGTGGCGGGCCACCGGGTCGGAACTGGCCCGCCGGGTCGCGCTGGAGACCGCCGACTTCATGGTCCGCGAACTGCGCACCGCCGAGGGCGGGTTCGCCTCGGCGCTCGACGCCGACAGCGACGACGGGAGCGGACGCCACGTCGAGGGCGCGTACTACGTGTGGACGCCCGCCCGGCTCCGCGAGGTCCTCGGCGAGGACGACGCGGACCTGGCCGCCCGGTACTTCGGGGTCACCGCGGACGGCACCTTCGAGGAGGGGCAGTCCGTGCTGCAACTCCCGCAGCAGGACAGCGTGTTCGACGCCGAGCGGATCGAGTCCGTCAGGCGGCGGCTGCTGGCCGCACGGGCCGAGCGCCCGGCCCCGGGCCGGGACGACAAGGTCGTCGCCGCCTGGAACGGCCTCGCCGTCGCCGCGCTCGCCGAGACCGGCGCCTACTTCGACCGTCCCGACCTGGTCGAGGCCGCCGTCGGCGCCGCCGATCTCCTCGTACGGCTCCACCTCGACGACCGCGCGCGGCTCGCCCGCACCAGCCGGGACGGCAGGGCCGGCGCCAACGCGGGCGTGCTGGAGGACTACGGCGACGTCGCCGAGGGCTTCCTCGCGCTCGCGTCCGTGACCGGCGAGGGTGTCTGGCTGGAGTTCGCGGGGCTCCTCCTCGACCATGTCCTGGCCCGGTTCACCGACCAGGAGAGCCCGGA
The DNA here is from genome assembly GCF_040652195.1 of Streptomyces sp. NPDC048278. NCBI lineage: Bacteria > Bacillati > Actinomycetota > Actinomycetes > Kitasatosporales > Streptomycetaceae > Streptomyces > Streptomyces sp. NPDC048278. The sequence goes on along the minus strand of NZ_JBEZLP010000033.1, from coordinate 121,603 downwards.
GAGCGGGGCCCTGTACGACACCGCGGCCGACGCCGAGCAGCTGATCCGCCGGCCGCAGGACCCGACCGACAACGCCACGCCCTCCGGCTGGACGGCTGCGGCCGGCGCCCTGCTCGGCTACGCGGCGCACACCGGTTCCGGGCCTCATCGGACCGCGGCGGAAAGGGCGTTGGGGATCGTCGGGACGCTCGGACCGCGCGTGCCGCGCTTCGTCGGGTGGGGGCTCGCCGTCGCCGAGGCGCTGCTGGACGGTCCGCGCGAGGTCGCGGTCGTCGGACCGGACGCGACGGATCCCCGCACGGCCGGTCTGCACCGCACGGCACTGCTGGGCACGGCGCCCGGTGCGGTGGTGGCCGTGGGGACGGTGGAGAGCGACGAGTTTCCGCTGCTCGCGGGGCGGCCGTTGGTGGGCGGGGAGGCGGCGGCGTACGTGTGCCGCAACTTCACCTGCGACGCACCGACCGTCGATCCGGAGCGGTTGAAGGCGGCGCTCGGGGGCTGAGGTGCGCCCAGGCCGGAGGTGGTCGGTCGGGTGCGGGTGTGTGGGGGCTGGTCGCGCGGTTCCCACCCTCGGCGCCCCGTACGGTGCACTGCTGGCCATTGTCTTGAAACATGCCATTTATCAGCCGAGTTCACGCTCTTCACATCATCCTCATAAGATCCAGCCATCGCCGTGACGGGTGTGACCAGCCGTCACGGTTGGGGCGAGATGGGTGTGAAGAGTTTGTAAGTGAAGTTTGTGCTTTGTGTGATCGCTGTTCACCCATGAGCCCCTAGCATCGCTGGAGCAGTGCCCGGTTCTGTCGTATTTCGGGCCGTGGCAGTCACGTTATGTGGGGGGAGAGCACAACTTTGTCCGAGTTCTTCGACCAGGTCTGGTCGTGGATCGTCGAGGCTGTGGGGGAAACTTCGTGGCGGGAGCTGATGCCGCTGGGGCTGGCCGGACTGTTCGTCTGGGCACTCTGGCTGTACCGAGCGGTGCTCTCACGGTTCGCCAAGCCGGTCGTCAACAACTTCCGTACCAGCGTCTCCGTGGTGGTCCCCGCCTACCGGGAGGACCCGGAGATCCTGCTGGAGTGCCTGGAGACCTGGCTCGCCCAGGATCCGGCCGAGATCATCATCGTTCCTGACGTCGAGGACCACGAGGTACTGCACCGGCTGTCGCTGGTGGAGGACCCCCGGGTCCGGGTGCTCGCCTTCGAGCACAGGGGGAAACGTTCCGCCCTGGGGGTCGGCATACGCGCCGCCACCAGCGAGCTCCTCGTCCTGGTGGACTCCGACACCCGCTGGGAGCCGGGGCTGCTGGACGCCGTGCAGATGCCGTTCGCCGACCCCACGGTCGGCGGCGTGGGCACCCAGCAGAACGTCTACCAGCGCACCACCAGCGTCTGGCGCCGGGTCGCCGACTGGCTCGTCAACCTCCGCTACTTCGACTACGTTCCGGCCATGGGCCGGGCCGGTGCCGTGGCCTGCCTGTCCGGCCGTACCGCCGCCTACCGCCGCGCGGCGGTCCTGCCGGTGCTGGAGAACCTGGAGAACGAGTTCTTCCTCGGCCGCCGCTGCGTGGCGGGCGACGACGGCCGGCTGACCTGGCTGGTGCTGGCCTCCGGCTACAAGACCGTGCACCAGTCCTCGGCGCAGGCGATCTCCATGTTCCCGTCGTCCTTCCGGGCGTTCGTGAAGCAGCGCGTCCGGTGGAGCCGCAACTCCTACCGGTGCTACCTCACCGCGCTCTACAAGGGCTGGCTGTGGCGGGTCCCGCTGGTCACCAAGATCACCGTGCTGCAGATCCTGCTGACCCCGGTGACCATGGGCATGGCCCTCGGCTATCTGCTGCTGAGCCGACTGGACTTCAGCCCGCGCGGTGTCGTCCTCACCCTGATCTGGCTGCTGCTGGGCCGGGCCGTCCGCGGCTACTCGCACCTGCGCAGGCACCCGCAGGAGATCTTCCTGCTGCCGCTGACGGCCGTCGTGGTCATCATGATCTCGCTGCCGATCAAGCTGTACGCATTCGCCACCATGAACAAGCAGGGCTGGCTCACCCGCAGCAGCACCAGCATCGGGGGCGAGGGCCAGAGCGCCGCCACGCTCTCCGGAACCGCCGGCGGCCAGAGCCACTCCGCCCTCCAGCCCGAGGTGATCTGACGCCATGACCACCCCCCTCATGACGGATCCCGCGATCAAGGGAAGACCCGGCCCCGGCAGCCGGCTGCGGCGGGCCGCCGCCAGGACCACGGCCCTGCTGGGCGCCCTCGCGGTCGCGGCGACGCTGCTGCTCGGCGCCTCGGCCACGGCCCACGCCGACGGGGACGGCGACAAGAAGCAGAAGCTGGCCGCCGAGGACGCGGAGACCCAGGCCGCACTGGTCGCCGACGAGGACCACCGCCTCAACCAGGTACGGGCGTTCACCTCGGTGGCCCCCCTGCAGTCCACCAAGTGGACCGTGCCGTACCGGCTGGACACCGACAACGGGTACACCCTGGTCCTCACCGAGCGCAGCAACGCGTACACCATCGCCGACCTGCTGAAACTCGCTCCGCAGACCTTCTTGCGGCGCAAGGACGGCTCGTACCTGCTGACCGAGAACATCTACCTGAACGTCGGTGCCAAGCTGAAGCTGTCCAACCCGGGCGGCCTCACCCTGCGGATGGCCAGCAACCGGACCGGGTTCGTCTCCATCGTTTCCTTCGGCGGCGAACTGACCCTCCAGGGCACCGCCCAGGCGCCGCTGACCATCACCAGCTGGGACCCGCAGGCCAACAAGGCCGACGGCGACGTGAAGGACGGCCGCGCCTACATCCGCACCATCGGCGGCCAGTTCGAGATGACGCACGCCAAACTCGCCGACCTCGGGTTCTGGAGCGGCCGGACCGGCGGACTCAGCCTCACCGGCACCGACCGGCCCAACACCGGCTCGCTGGAGGACACCGGCCAGGTGCACGGCAAGACCGCGCGGGAGCGGGCCGACGAGCAGGGCGACCAGGAGAACCAGAACACCAGCAGCGGTGACATCACCGCCATGCCCTCCGGTGAACTGACCACGCCCGACGCCCGCTTCTCCACCGGCGGTCTCTCCTACGTCTCCGGGTCGATCACCCACTCGACCATCACCGGCAACGCCTTCGGGATCTTCATCTCCAGCGCGACCGGGATCGAGATCAGCGACACGACCGTGGAGAACAGCCTGGAGGACGGGGTGGTCATGCACCGGTTCGTCTCCAGCTCGCTCGTGCAGCGCACGGTCGCCAAGGACAACGGCGGCGACGGCTTCATCCTCTCCCGCGCCACCCAGCAGGTGCGGGTCAGCGGCTCCACCGCCGAGGGCAACGGAGGCAACGGCTACACGCTCAGCGGCAAGCCCCTCGCCGACGGCCCCTCCGCCTCCGGGCAGGCCGTCGACAGCTACGGCTCCAACTCGGTCGCCAACAGCGTGGCCAAGGACAACGGCCGCTACGGCGTCGAGGTGCTCGGCGGTTTCGACGTCGGTGTGCAGAACAACCGCATCGAGGGCGGCGACATGGGCATCGTGGCCCGCCTGGCCGCCGACAAGGTCTCCATCACCGGCAACCGGCTGACCGGCCAGAACCGGCAGGGCATCTCGGTACGCGACGGCGTCACCGACGCCACCGTCACCGGCAACATCATCGACGGGCCGGAGACCGGCGTGTACGTCCGCGACTCGGTCGCCGAGATACGCGGCAACACCGTCCAGGACGCCACCAACCACGGGGTCAGCCTGGTCGGCGGGGTGGACGGCACGACCGTCTCCTACAACGTGATCGGCGGGGTCGGCCCCAGCGCGCTGGACTCCAGCCGCTCCCACGGCGGCGCCGACATCAAGGAGAACCAGACCTTCGCCTGGTACGACACCAGCTCCTTCTGGGTCAAGGTCAAGCACTACGCCAGCCCGATGACCCTGCTGTGGACGGGCATCCTGCTCCTCATCCTGTTCTCGGCCGTCATGGGCCGGCGCAGGCGGCGGGCGGGCGCGCGGGGTGCGGGCATCGTGCACCCGTACTCCGACAAGGCGCCGCTGCCGTCCCCGCCGCCGGACGAGGTCGCCGTGGCGGGCCGCCGACGGGAGCCGGTGATGAGCGAATGAGCGGCGACACCCCACAAGCGCCCGCGCCGGACGACGGCAGCGGCTCAGCCGACGGCAGCGGTTCGGGCGGCGGTTCGGCCAACGGTTCGGGCAGCGGTTCGGGCGACGGCGGCGGCTCCGTGGCGGGGGAGTCCGCCGTGGCGCGGGCGCGCCGGATCTGGCTGGCCGGCGGGCCGCCGCTGTGGGTGGCCTCGGCCGCCCTGCTGGTCTCGGTGGTGGCGCTGATCGTGGCGGGCGTCTCGGCCGGCGACGACCGGCCCGTCGTCTACGGCGCCGGCCCCACCGCCGGTCCCACCATCCCGGTGGCCGAACCCACCGACGACGGGGACGACACCGGCGACCCCGGTGACCCCGGCGCCACGGCCTCCGACCCGGCACCGGGCTCCACGGCGGCCGGCGACGGACAGGCCACGCCCACCGCGACCGGTTCGGCCGCGACCGCGGCCTCCGGACCGGTGAAGTGCCCGGCCGCCACCGTCACCGTCAGCGACGCCAAGTCCCTGAAGGACGCGCTGGACCAGGCCCGGCCCGGTGATGTCATCAGGATGGCGGACGGGGTCTACTCGGACCGCTTCACCGCCGACACCCCCGGCACGGCGGACCGGCCGATCTTCCTGTGCGGCGGCCCCGGCGCGGTGATCGACGCCGGGGGCGTGGACGGCGGCTACGCCTTCCACCTCGACGGCGCCAGCCACTGGCGGCTGATCGGCTTCACCGTGCGCAACGGCCAGAAGGGGGTCATGGCCGACCAGACCCAGGGCTCCGTCATCCAGGGCCTGACCGTCGAGAACATCGGCGACGAGGGCATCCACCTGCGCGACTTCAGCTCCGGCAACGTGGTCGAGAACAACACGGTCCGCGCCACGGGCAAGCGCAAGGAGCAGTTCGGCGAGGGCATCTACGTCGGGTCCGCCGAGTCCAACTGGTGCACGGTCACCGACTGCAAGCCCGACAAGAGCGACGACAACGTGATCCGCGGCAACCACGTCAGCGACACCACCGCGGAGTCCGTCGACATCAAGGAGGGCACCACCGGCGGCTCTCTCCTCGGCAACACCTTCGACGGCGCCGCCCTCAGCGGCGGCCACAACGACTCCTGGGTCGACGTCAAGGGCAACGACTGGCTGATCAAGGGCAACGTCGGCAGCCACTCCCGCGAGGACGGCTTCCAGACCCACCAGATCCTCGACGGCTGGGGCACCGGAAACGTGTTCCAGGGCAACACCGCACAGGTCGACGGCCCCGGCTACGGCTTCCACTTCGCGCCCGTCGAGAACAACAAGGTCACCTGCGACAACAAGGTCACCGACGCGGCGAAGGGTCTCGCCAACGTCGCCTGCTCGTCCTGACGTGACGTAACGGGGCCCGGCCCGCACCCGGGCCCCGTACGGCAGCGGTTCCCTCTCCTTCACCCACCGCACCACCGGGCGGCTTCGCCCTGCGCGCTTTCCGCCCGGACATCCCCTCGGAGGCATCATGGACACTCTTCCCGCCGCCATCCCCGGCACCGAAGGCACCGTCGGCACCGCCGCTCCCCGTCTCACCGTCATCGGCACCGGCTACCTCGGCGCCACGCACGCCGTGTGCATGGCGGCCCTCGGCTACGAGGTGCTCGGCGTCGACGTCGACCCCGCCAAGATCGAGCTGCTGAGAGCCGGGGAGGTGCCGTTCTTCGAGCCAGGGCTGCCCGAACTCCTGGTCAAGGCCCAGGAATCCGGCCGGCTGCACTTCACGACCAGCCTCGCGGAGGCCGCGGAGTTCGGCGACATCCACTTCGTCTGCGTCGGCACCCCGCAGCAGCCCGGCTCCTACGCCGCGGACCTGCGCTACGTGGAGGGCGCGGTGACCGAGCTGGCCCGGCACCTGAACCGCCGGGCGCTGGTGGTCGGGAAGTCGACGGTGCCGGTGGGCACCGCGGCCCGCCTCGCGGAGCTGGTCCGCACCACCGCCCCGGCCGGGGACGCCGTGGAGCTGGCCTGGAACCCGGAGTTCCTGCGCGAGGGCTTCGCGGTGGAGGACACCCTGCACCCCGACCGGCTGGTGTTCGGCACCGAGTCCGCGTGGGCGGAGGAGCAGCTGCGCGCCGCGTTCGCGCCCGTCATCGCCCAGGGCACCCCGGTGGTGGTCGCCGATCTGCCGACCGCCGAACTGGTCAAGGTCGCCGCCAACTCCTTCCTCGCCACGAAGATCTCGTACATCAACGCCATGGCCGAGGTCTGCGAGGCCACCGGCGCCGACGTGCACCGGCTGGCCGAGGCGCTGGCCTACGACGACCGGATCGGCGGCCGGTTCCTGAAGCCGGGGCTCGGCTTCGGCGGCGGCTGCCTGCCCAAGGACATCAGGGCGTTCATCCACCGCGCCGAGGAGCTGGACGTCGCCCAGGCGGTGGCCTTCCTGCGCGAGGTGGACGCGATCAACCAGCGCCGCCGGGCCCGCACCGTGGACCTGGTCCGCGAGCTGGTCGGCGGCGATCTCGCCGGGATGAAGGTGGCCGCGCTCGGGGCGGCCTTCAAGCCCGACTCCGACGACATCCGGGACGCTCCGGCGCTGGACGTCGCCGCCACCCTGCACCGGGCCGGCGCCCAGGTGACGGTCTACGACCCGGTGGCGATGGACAACGCCCGCCGCGTCCACCCCGAGCTGACGTACGGCACCGACGCGTTGCAGGCCGCCACGGGCGCCGACGTCGTCGTCCTGCTCACCGAGTGGACGCAGTTCCGGGAGATCGACCCGGCGGCCATGGGCGCCGTGGTGAACCGCCGCCGGGTCGTGGACGGCCGGCACGCCCTGGACCCCGCAGAGTGGCGCGCGGCCGGCTGGGAGTACCGGGCGCTGGGCCGCAACTGACCGCGGGACCGGCGCCGGTTCAGGCGAACTCGGCGAGGGCGCGCGCCACGATGGCCTCCAGCTGCTGGTGGTGCGCGCCCTTCCAGTACGCACGGCCGCACTCCGCGCACTGCGCGAAGACGTCGTACGACTTCTGCGTCCCGCCCTTCAGCTGGTCCGCCACCTCGTCCTTCGTCGCCTCCTTCAGCAGGCCGTTGCAGGCGGTGCAGCGGGTCCAGGGGCGCAGGTCGGGGGCGAACCGGTCGAGGACGTCGCGGAGCTGGTCGTCGGGGCCGGTGCTGTACACGTAGCCGCCGGCCCAGAGTTCGCGGCGGCGCAGCAGGCCCCGGTCGCGGCTGAGCAGCACCCGCTTCTCGGCCGCCGAGCGGGCGGCGAGGGCCGGGTCGCCGATGTCCGTCGACTCGTACGCCGTGTCCACGCCGAGCAGGCGCAGGCGGCGGGCCAGCGTGCCGAGGTGGACGTCGAGGAGGAAGCGGAGCGGGGCGCCGGGGACGCGCTGGGGGCGGGTGACCGGGCGTACGGTCACCCGCTCGCCGTCCGCCGGGATGTGGGCCACGGGGACCTCGCGGCCGTCCACCACCAGGGCGCCCACCTCGGTCAGGGGGACGCCCAGGGACTCGATGACGTGGCCGAGGGTCGAGACGCCGTCGACGGCGAGGGGGTGGACGCCGACGCGGCGGGCGTGCGGGACGAACAGGGCCAGCCCGGGGGCGACTTCGACGTGGATCTGGGCAGCGTTCACCTGGTCAGGATGGCACGGGGGACGGCCGTGGCCTCAGTGGTTTTCCGGGGTCAGGCCGTGCTCGATGACGTGCAGGGCGCGGTCGACGAGGGCCTCGAAGTCGCCCTCGTGCTCGTGCTCCGCCCAGTACATCGAGACCTCCATCAGCCCGCCGATGAAGGACATCGCGTAGACCCGGACCTCCAGGCTGTCCGGGTCGCGGCCGGTGCGCTCCCCGATGGCGTGGCAGAGCAGGCGCCCGGTGGACGACATGCTCTCCATCATCCGGGAGCGCACCGAGGGGACCTCGACCATCAGCCGGGTGCGCAGCCGGGAGACCACCGGGTCGTCCTTGACGCCCAGCCGGATCGCCCGGTGCATCACGTAGCGGATGGACGCCGGCCACGGCTCGTCGGCGGGCCGTGCCCGGAGCTCCTCCATGATCAGCAGGTCGTACTCGTCCGTGAGGACGATGTCCTCCTTGGTCGGGAAGTACCGGAAGACCGTCGACGGCGACACCTCGGCACGCTCGGCGATCTGCTCGATCGTCGTGGCGTCCCAGCCCTGCACCTCGACCAGCGCGTACGTGGCGGTGCGGATCGCCTCGCGGGTCTTGATCTTCTTGCGTTCACGCAGGCCGGGCTGGGGGGAGGTGTGCGGTGCCGTCATGCTGGTCATTGTCCGGCATCGGCGGTGGCGGGGGCCACGGCCGGGGACTCGTTCCCCTCGGTAGGTCGCTCGGCGGGGGCGTTGGGCAGGAGCGCGGCGGCCAGCAGGGCGGTGGCGAGCGCGGCGATGCCGCAGACCAGCAGGACCAGGCCCATGCCGTGGACGTACGAGGCGTTCGCCGAGGCGATCAGGTGCGTCGAGCCCGTCTTCTCCGCGACCAGGTGGGCGGCGACCACCGACTCGCCCGCGGTGTGGCCGAGGGGGGCGGGCAGGCCGGTGACGTCGAGCCGGTCCCGGAAGGCACCGGCCAGCAGGCTGCCGAGCAGGGCGATGCCGATCGCGCCGCCGACCTGGCGCATCGTCATCAGCAGCCCGGAGCCGCTGCCGGCCCGGTCGGCGGGCAGGGCGCCGAGCGCGCCGTCCATGGACGGGACGACCGAGAAGCCGAAGCCGAGGCCCGCGACGGACAGCCACAGCGCGGTGAAGCCGTAGCCGTCGCTCACCTGGGTACGGCTGCCGAGCAGGGCGGCGAAGGCGAGCACGACCAGGCCGGCGGAGACCACCGCGCGGGCGCCGAAGCGGGCGACGACCGGCTGGGCGGCCCGCGCGGCGACGATCAGGCCGCCCATCATGGGCAGCAGCCGCAGGCCGGTGCCGAAGGCGTCGTTGCCGAGGACGGCCTGGAGGTAGGGCGGCAGCACGAACATCAGGCCGGACAGCACGAACATCACCAGGGTCGCGGCGAGGGTGTTGAGCAGGAAGCCGCGGTGGGTGAGGAGCCCCATGTCGAGCATGGGGCGCCCGGCCCGGCGTTCGCGCAGCACCAGGGCGGTGACCAGGACGACGGCGACCGCGAAGAGGGCCAGCACCAGCGGGTCGCCCCAGCCGCGGTCGGGGGCCTCGATGATCGCGTAGACCAGGGCGCCGAGGCCGACCGCGGTGAGCGCGGTGGAGAGGGTGTCGACCCTGGGGGAGGCGGGGTCGCGGGTCTCGGGGAGCAGGAGGACGCAGGCGGTGACGCCGATGGCGGCCATCGGCACGTTGATCAGGAAGACCGAGCCCCACCAGAAGTGGTTGAGCAGGAAGCCGCCGATGATCGGGCCGAGCGGCAGGCCGAGCGCCGAGGCGGCCGAGACGATGCCGACGGCCCGGGTGCGCTCGGCGGGCCCGAACAGGGAGGGCAGCACGGACATCGCGAGCGGCATCACCAGGGCCGCGCCGACGCCCATGGCGGCGCGGGCGGCGATCACCCAGTTCACGTCGCCGGCCAGCGAGCCCATCACCGAGCCGGCCAGGAAGACCAGCAGGCCGACGACGAGCATCCGGCGGCGCCCGAAGCGGTCGCCGAGGAGTCCGGCGGGGAGCATCAGCGACGCGAAGACGATGACGTACGCGTCCGCCATCCACTGCTGCTGGCTGGTGGTGGCGCCGAGCTGCTCGGCCATGGTCGGGAGCGCCACGTTGAGGATCGTCGTGTCGAAGCCGAGCACCAGCATGCTCGCGACCAGGGCACCGAGGGCCCACCAGCGGCGGGGGTTCTGATGTGTCTCTTCAAGATGAGTGACAGTAGCCATGAAATGAGAGTAGCTCTCAAAATCTAGTTGCTGTCAATGGGGAGCTGATGTCGTAATGTGGGAGAGGGCATCAAAAAAGCGGCCACGGCTCGGGGAGCCGTGGCCGCTCGGGGAGCGGTGTGGAGGGCTACGCGTGCTGGTAGGCCACCAGGGAGATGCCGACGTAGTGCACGACGAACGCGGCCAGCGTGAAGGAGTGGAACACCTCGTGGAAGCCGAAGTAGCGCGGTGACGGGTTCGGGCGCTTGATGCCGTAGATCACGCCGCCCGCGCTGTAGAGCAGGCCGCCGACGACCACCAGGACCAGGACCGCGATGCCGCCGGTGCGCATGAAGTCGGGCAGGAAGAAGACCGCTGCCCAGCCCATCGCTATGTAGCAGGGCGTGTACAGCCAGCGCGGTGCGCCGACCCAGAAGACCCGGAAGGCGATCCCGGCCGCCGCGGCACCCCAGATGCCCCACAGCAGCCACTGCCCCTTCGCTTCGGGCAGCAGCAGCATGGTCAGGGGCGTGTAGGTGCCCGCGATGATCAGGAAGATGTTGGCGTGGTCGAGTCTGCGCAGGATGCCGTCCATGCGCGGGGTCCAGTTGCCCCGGTGGTAGAGCGCGCTCACGCCGAACAGTAGGCACGCCGTCAGGGCGAAGATCCCGCAGGCGACACGGCCGCGCGGTGAGTCGGCCAGGGCGGTGAGGACGAGACCCGCCACGAGGACGGCCGGGAACATGCCCAGGTGCAGCCAGCCGCGCAGCTTGGGCTTGACCTGTTGCGACAGGGAGGAGAGCGCGGCGGGACCGCGGCCGGCGGCCGGCGGATCCGTGGGCGCGTCGGGGGCGGACGCAGTCATGAGGGGCATCGTACCTACGGAACCGTAAGTTACGGATCAGTCTCGCTCGATGACCGCCGAAGAGTGGCCATCGTCTCACGGAGCCTCGGTTGCGCTCACATCGATGAGCAAAAAGACCTTGAGGCGAACTCAATGTGGACGCAAAGAAACGCAGGTGGACGCAGAAACCGTGGCCTTCCTCACGTCGCTCATCTGTGACTCCCTCTGGACAGATGGGAGATCGAGTCGGAGGATCAAATGAGTGCGGTCGGCACCGGATGAGCGGCTACGAAGCGTCCGGGTCGCAGCCCCCACGGGGCAACAAGGCCTGAAACAGGGCCGCAAGATCAAAAATCCCTCATTTAGGAGCAATCGTGGCGCGCGACATCGCGGCTCCCACCACCGTCATCCCCACCAACCATCAGGAACTGATCTCGTGGGTCAACGAGATCGTCGAACTGACGCAGCCGGACAGCGTGGTCTGGTGTGACGGATCCGAGGCCGAGTACGAGCGACTGTGCGAAGAGCTCGTGGCGAAGGGCACCTTCAAGAAGCTCGACCCGATCAAGCGCCCCCACTCCTACTACGCGGCCTCCGACCCGACCGATGTCGCCCGGGTCGAGGACCGCACCTTCATCTGCTCCGAGCAGGAGAAGGACGCCGGCCCGACCAACCACTGGAAGGCCCCCGCGGAGATGCGGGAGATCTTCAGCGGCGAGAAGGGCCTGTTCCGCGGCTCGATGAAGGGCCGGACGATGTACGTCGTCCCGTTCTGCATGGGCCCCCTCGGCTCGCCGCTGTCCGCCCTCGGCGTGGAGATAACGGACTCGGCGTACGTCGCCGTCTCGATGCGCACGATGACGCGCATGGGCCAGGCCGTCCTCGACGAGCTCGGCGACGACGGCTTCTTCGTGAAGGCCGTCCACACCCTCGGCGCCCCGCTCGCGGAAGGAGAGGCGGACGTGGCCTGGCCGTGCAACCAGACCAAGTACATCTCGCACTTCCCCGAGTCGCGCGAGATCTGGTCCTACGGCTCCGGCTACGGCGGCAACGCCCTGCTCGGCAAGAAGTGCTACGCCCTGCGCATCGCCTCCGTCATGGCGCGCGACGAGGGCTGGCTCGCCGAGCACATGCTGATCCTCAAGCTCACGCCCCCGCAGGGCGAGTCGAAGTACGTCGCCGCGGCCTTCCCGAGCGCCTGCGGCAAGACGAACCTCGCCATGCTGGAGCCCACCGTCTCCGGGTGGACCGTCGAGACCATCGGCGACGACATCGCCTGGATGCGGTTCGGCGCCGACGGCCGCCTCTACGCGATCAACCCCGAGGCCGGCTTCTTCGGCGTCGCGCCCGGCACCGGTGAGCACACCAACGCCAACGCGATGAAGACGCTGTGGGGCAACGCCGTCTTCACCAACGTCGCGCTCACGGACGACGACGACATCTGGTGGGAGGGCATGACGGAGGAGACCCCGGCCCACCTCACGGACTGGAAGGGCAACGACTGGACGCCGGCGTCCGAGACCCCGGCCGCCCACCCCAACGCCCGCTTCACCGTCCCCGCCGCCCAGTGCCCGATCATCGCGCCGGAGTGGGAGGACCCCAGGGGCGTGCCGATCTCGGCGATCCTCTTCGGCGGCCGTCGTGCCACCGCCGTCCCGCTGGTGACCGAGTCCTTCGACTGGAACCACGGCGTCTTCCTCGGCGCCAACGTGGCCTCCGAGAAGACCGCCGCCGCCGAGGGCAAGGTCGGCGAGCTGCGCCGCGACCCGTTCGCGATGCTGCCGTTCTGCGGCTACAACATGGGCGACTACATGGCCCATTGGATCGATGTGGGCAAGGCCGCCGCGCAGCGGGAAGGGTCCCAGGCGAAGCTGCCGAAGATCTACTACGTCAACTGGTTCCGCAAGAACGACGCGGGCAAGTTCGTCTGGCCCGGCTTCGGCGAGAACTCCCGCGTCCTGAAGTGGATCGTGGAGCGGCTGGACGGCAAGGCCGAGGGCGTGGAGACGCCGATCGGCGTGCTGCCGACGCGCGAGTCCCTGGACACCAACGGGCTGGACCTGGCCGACGGCGACCTCGACTTCCTGCTGACCGTCGACAAGGAGATCTGGCGCGAGGAGGCGGCACTCGTCCCCGACCACCTCAACACCTTCGGCGAGCACACGCCGAAGGAGCTGTGGGCGGAGTACCACGCGCTGGTGGAGCGGCTGGGATAGGTCCCCCCGTCACCAGCAAAGACTCCGCGGCCGGTTGGGGGATGTGCCCTGACCAGCGATCGTCACGGCCGGCCGCGGTGCCTACCGGCGAGGCCGCGTACAACGGCGTGCGCGGCTCCTGGGCCTGTCGTCACTCGCTCCCGTCCGCCCCGACGGGAGACCGGTGGCGACAGGCCTTCGCCTGCGCAGGGGCCTCACCCGCGCGGGTGGATTCCTGCGGCCGGTGAGCGCAAGACGGCTCGTGGCGGGCCGAGCTGCGGACCGGCGTCGGAACGCTGTCGCCCATGTTCACACCACACGTTCGATCGTTCACACCTGGTGTTCGATCGCTCACGGTCCGGGCCGGGACCGTGGCAGCCACCCTCGCGGCGCTGCTCCTGGCCCTGCCCGGCACCGCGGTCGCCGCCCCCGGCGACCTGGACACCGCCTTCGCCGGCGACGGCACGGTCCTCACCGACTTCGGCGGCAACGACTCCGCCAACGACATCGCGGTGCAGTCCGACGGCAGGATCGTCTCCGTCGGCACCACCTTCGACAACTCCGGGGCGGAGAGCGACTTCGCGCTGACCCGGCACAACCCCGACGGCTCGCTGGACACCACCTTCGGCGGCGACGGCCGGGTGACCACCGCCGTCAACAACCTGCCGTCGAGCGAGGGCCTCCAGTGGAGCGATGCCCACGCCGTCGCCCTGCAGCCCGACAACGGCGACATCGTGGTGGCGGGCAGCACCTGGCGCGGGCCCGAGAACTGCTGCTGGTTCACGCTGGTCCGGTACAAGGCGGCCGACGGCTCGCTGGACACGGGTTTCGGCAACGGCGACGGCCGGGTCTTCACCGACTTCGGCGTCCCCGAGGAGGCCGCGGACGTCGTGGCACTGCCCGGCGGGAAGATCGTCGCCGCGGGCTATGTCGGCGGCCGGGCCGCGGTGGCCCGCTACAACGCCGACGGCTCCCCGGACACGAGCTTCAGCGGCGACGGCAAGGTGACCACCGCTCTGGGCGACTCCCTCCAGGAGGGCGGCGACGTACGCGCCCTGGCCGTGCAGCCCGACGGCAAGGTCGTGGTCGCGGGCGAGGTCGGGACGACCCGCTTCGACTTCGTCCTCGTCCGCTACAACGCCGACGGCAGCCTCGACACCGGATTCGGCACCAACGGCATCCAGCGCACCGACTTCGGCGACTACGACTCCGCGGAGGCGCTCGCGGTCCAGCCCGACGGCAGGATCGTCGCGGCCGGTTCGAGCGGCGGCCGGGTCGCGCTCGCCCGCTACACCACCGACGGCTCCCTGGACCCGAGCTTCCACGGAAACGGCCTGGTCGTCACCCCCGGCGGCGGCGCCCAGGACATGAAGCTGCAGAGCGACGGGCGGATCGTCGTCGCAGGCAACGGGCCGGGCGGCTTCAACGTCCTGCGGTACAACACCGACGGCGCCCTGGACAGCGGCTTCGGCAACGGCGGCCGGACGGCCACCGGTTTCGGCGGCAGCGACGTCGCCCACGGCGTGGCCGTCCAGTCCGACGGCAGGATCGTCGCGGCCGGCCAGGGCGGACCGGACGACGACTTCGCCCTGGCCCGCTTCCTGGGCGGCGGAGGCAGCACGCCCCCGCCCCCGCCGCCCAGCGCGGACCTCTCCGTCACCAAGACGGGCCCGTCCACCGTGACCATCGGCGACCGGGCCTCCTACACCGTCCGCGTCACCGACGCGACCGCCTCCACCGCGTCCGCCACCGGCGTCACGCTGACCGACACCCTCTCCGGGGCGGGCGCGACCCTGGTCTCGGCCACGCCCTCCCAGGGCAGCTGCACCACCACCGCCACCGGCGCCACCTGCGCCCTGGGCACGCTGGCCCCGGGTGCGAGCGCCACGGTCACGGTCGTCGCCGAACCCCGCGCCACCGGCACGCTCACGAACACCGCCAGGGCCGCGGCCACCCAGACCGACCCGGCCACGGGCAACAACACCGCCACCGCGACCGGCACCGTCGACAACTCCCGGGGCTGCACGATCATCGGCACCAGCGGCGCCGACACCCTCAACGGCACCTTCCGCAACGACGTGATCTGCGGCCTGGGCGGCAACGACACCCTCCGCGGCAACGACGGCACCGACACCGTCTACGGCGACTACGGCAACGACAACATCGACGGCGGCAACGCCAACGACACCCTGTACGGCGGCCCGGGCAACGACACGGTGAACGGCGCCGCCGGCAACGACCGGGTCATCACCACCGACGGCGTCTCCGGCAACGACACCGCCAACGGCGGCCCCGGCACCGACACCTGCACCACCGACCCGGGCGACACCCGCATCAGCTGCCCTTGACCGCCCCCCC
This sequence comes from Streptomyces sp. NPDC048278, assembly GCF_040652195.1. NCBI lineage: Bacteria > Bacillati > Actinomycetota > Actinomycetes > Kitasatosporales > Streptomycetaceae > Streptomyces > Streptomyces sp. NPDC048278. Next base: position 106,314 of record NZ_JBEZLP010000033.1, on the reverse strand, counting down.
GCTCCGGCCCCTCGCGCTCCGCGGGGGGCCGGCCGTCTGCTGTCTGCCGTCTGCGGCGCCGTCGTGGCCGGTCGCGCAGTTCCCCGCGCCCCTTTGGGGCGCCGAACCGCAGCGGATCAGTTGTTGCGGTCCTCCAGGTACCGCGTGTGGGTCTCCTGGCGCCTCGCCTCGGTGTCCCGCAGTCCGGCCGCCAGTTGCTCGGCCTCCTCCTTCAGGAGGCCCAGCTGGCGCTCCAGATGCCGCTCCGGCGGCTCCTGCCCGGGCGTCAGACGCGTCCACCACCGCGTCCGTACGAAGCTGTCGACCGCCTCCGGGATGTCCTGCCGTACCGTGCGCGAGAGGACATGCACCCCCTCCGGATCCTGGGCCAGCAGTTCCGCCGCCCACCCCGGGTCGAGCAACGCCGTGAGCAGGTCGGTCAGTTCGGCGAGCCGGGTCTCCGTCGAGGCCGGCAGGCCGACCTCCGCCAGGTAGGTCTCCAGCCTGCGGAAGTCGGCCCGCACCTCCTCCAGTTGGGCGGAGGGCGTCGGGAAGTCCGGCAGCGGGGGGCGTTCCGGCGGCGCGATCAGCGCGCCCGCGCCGTACAGGCCCGCCACCACCACCGGCCAGTACGGGCCTGCCACGCCCGTGAACGTCAGGACCAGGCCCAGCAGGCCGCCCGCCGAACCGGTCAGGTTCTTGCGGGACTCCAGGTAGGCGAGGGCCCTATTGGTAGCCACGGATCTCCTCGAAGGCGCCGTCCAGGGAGCCCTGCCGGCCGTCGAAGAGACGGCCGCCGGTCAGGTCGGCGATGTGCTGGAGTTCGGCGCGGGACGAGTCGCCGAAGAGGATGGGGAAGACCGGGATCTGCTGCCGGTCGGCGGAGAGCTTGTTGTAGAACGCGTCGAAGTCGCCGACCTTGGCGCCCGTGGTGTTCTCGCCGTCGGTCATCAGCACGATCGACGTGAAGGTCTCCTCGGAGGGGTTCAGCTGGGCGTACGCCTTCTCCAGGGAGGTGTAGATCGCCGTGTTGCCGTCGGCGTGCAGGGCGTCGGTGTCCTTGCGGATCGCGGCGAGGTCGGACTTGTCGTCGACCACGTGGGTGCTGACGCTCTTCACGGCCGAGCCGAACGGCATCAGGGTGACCTCCTCGCGGTTGCGGAAGTCACTGGTCAGGCCGGTGAAGGCCGCCTTCAGACGGGAGAGGCGGTCGCCTTCCATCGAACCCGAGGTGTCCAGGACGTAGACCGTGCGGGAGGGCCGGCGCAGGTCGTTCTCGTAGGCCGAGATGAGCCCGTCGGCCACCGACTGGGTACCGGGGAAGGGGAGTTCACGGCGGCGGCTGGTGTCCAGGCCGGCCGCAGGGGCGACGGAGGCCACCACCGGGCGGCGGTGGGTGGTGTCCGTGACGAGCTTCTGCACGGCCGCCGTACGCAGGTCCTCCGTCACCCTGCGGACGTCCTCGCGGGTCGCGGAGGAGGTCGAGGCCAGGGACGAGAACGGGTAGTCGGCGGTGATCACGCCGTCGCTCGGGCGGATCACGGTGAGACCGGGGATGCCCTGAAGCACCGACTCGTAGTTGAGCAGGGCGTCCACGTTGCCGCGCCGCTGGTAGGCCGAGGCCAGCCAGCCGGAGGAACCGGACGTCAGGGTCTGGCCCTTGAAGAACTTCTTCAGCCGCGGAGTCGCCTTCGTGACGTCGGCGTCCGTGAGCGCCGACTGGGCGCCGGAGAGCGCCGAGGCCACCGAGACCAGCGTGGCGAAGCCGGAGTTGGAGCGCGCCGGGTCGGTCATGCCGTACGTCAGCTTGCCGGCTTCCACGGCCTGCTCGACCTGGGACCAGGTGACGTCGGCCGGCTTCCAGCCCAGTGACCGGACGGTGGCCGTCTTCACGCCGATCGCGACCGGGCTGGACATGATCGACGTCTCGGAGACCACCTTCTTCGCCGCCTCCGGGCGCAGCCGCAGATAGTCGTCGGAGGAGAGCCAGAGCGCGTCGTACCTGCCGTCCGTCTTCCCCTTGGCCAGCAGGTCGACGGCGTCCAGGGTGCCCATGTAGGTGGGCCGGATCGTGACCCCGGTGTCCTTGCGGACCCGGTCGAACACGGCGGTCATGTCGCTGAGTTCGGAGGAGGCGAGGACCCGCAGGGTGCCCGCCTTCGGGGCCGTGGAGTCGTCGTCGCCGTGGTCCTCGGAGGTGCAGCCGGTCAGGACGACGGCCGCCGTCGCGAGGAGTGCGGAGAGGGCGGGGAGGGTGCGTCTGTTCATCCGAGGCCGCCCTCCAGCGCGCTCTTCGAGCGGCTGCGCTCCAGGTAGGCGCTCGCCTGGTGGAGTTCGTCGGTGAGGGACTGCACGGTGCTCGCCATCGCCTCGGTCGCCTGCACCTTGTAGGTGTCGATGGCATCGAGGGTGCGGTAGATCTGCTGGAACGCGGAGCGCAGCGTCTCGGCGCCCACCGCCGGGTCGGCGGCGATCCGCTGGATCTCCCCGCTCTGCGTCGCGAGCATCTCGGCGTTGCCCCGGATCAGCTCCTCGGTCGTCCCGCGCAACGCGTTGACCTGCTCGATCACCTTCTTCTGGTTGTCGAGCGCGGAGGCCAGCATCACCGAGATCCGCAGCGCGGAGACCGTGGTGGTGGCGGCCCGCTCGACGCCCTTGATCAGCTCGTCGTTGTTGCGCCGTACGACGTCCATCGCGAGGTAGCCCTGCGCGGACACCGCGAGCTGGGTGAGCAGGTCCTGGTACTTCTGCCGGACCGGGAAGAGCACGTCCGCCCGCACCGCGTCGGCCTCCTGGGGGTCCGGGATCCGGGCAGCGTGCTGCTCGACCGCGGTGTCCAGGGCCTGGGTGAGCACGACGTACTCCTGGAGCTTGCCCATGGTCTCCCAGAGCCGCACCCGCTCCGTCTGCAACGCCGCGTTGTCCCGCCGCAGTTCGTCCTGACCGCCGCGCAGCGAACCCACGATCTTGTTCAACGTGCCCTGCGCGGAGGCGTACTTGGCGACGTGGTCGCGGAGCTTGTTGCCGCCGGGCAGCCGGGAGAGAAACTTGCGGCCCTTGCTCGCCGGCAGGTCGCGCGGGTCCAGATCCTCGACGACCCGCCGGAGTTCGACCAGCGAGCCGGCCACCTTCGCCTGGGCGTCGCCGCCCTTGTCGGGCAGGCTGCGGACGGCACGCTCCAGCATGCGGTTGGACTGCGCGGCGGCGGTGCGCATCTCGCCGGCGCCGAGTCCGGTGATCTCGCCGACCTTGCTCGCGAACTCCGGCGACCGGGCGTCCAGCGCGGCCAGGTCCCGGACGTAGTCGGAGGCCTTGCGGGCCATGTCCGTACGGACGCCGTCGTCGACGGGCACCAGCCCGCCGGCCTTCTCCCGCGGCACCGGCGCGACCGCCTCCGGCGGGGTCAGCGTGAAGACGTCCTCACCGCTCAGGGTGGGCGGGTGCTCGCCGCCGCTCGGCCGTATCTTGTCGAAGTTGCTCACAGGGTCCCCCCGTCAGCCGCGCGCCCGGCGGGCCATCTCGTGCAGCACCGCGGAGGTGGGCACGGGCGCCTGCCGAACGCCGGTCAGTGTCTGGTTGAGGTAGGCGGCGTGGTCGGCGGTGTCCTTGACGAACTCGGCGGAGTCGCCCTGGGGCCGGAAGCCGTGCTTGACGGCGAGCCTGCGCAGGGTCGGGTCGCTGCTGAGGAGTTCGCCGAGCTGCCGGCCGGCGTCGTCGAGCGGCACGATGGTGTGGTCGCTGTTGACCGTGGTGTCCGGGTAGAGGACGACGAGGTCGTCGGCGTCGTGCTGTTCTGCGAGCAGCGACACCACCTGCGACTCGTACAGGCACACCAGCGGGTTGCCGGCGCCGCTGATGAAGTCCCTGAACACCGAGTCGCTGCTGGGCTGTTGTGCCCCCTGCACGCTGACCAGCTTGTGCAGCAGCGGTGCGGTCCTCGCGACGTCGGCGTCGCTCGCCACCACGCGCCCCCCGTTGGCGACGTAGGAGGCGGCGGCGAGGTACAGCGCACCGGAGTTGGAGGTCTCCGGGTCCGTACTGGTGATGTACAGCGTCCCGGTCAGCTCCCCGTGCGCCTTGGCCCCCTTGAGCTGCTGCCAGGTCCGGTCGTGCCGGGCGGCGTCCAGGTAGGCGGCCATCTTCAGGGTCCCCTTGCCGCCCTTCGCGTCGAGCACGGCGAGCCCGTTGGCGGCCAGCACCCGGGCCGCGCTGCGGTGGGCGACCACGACGAGGGGCGAGTAGAAGGGGCGGGGGAGGGGCTGGCGGGCGTGGTACTTCGCGGCCAGCGTGTCGGCGGGCGCCGAGCTGGACGGGAAGGCGAAGTCGTAGCCCTTCAGGTCCAGATCCTCCATGGCCCAGGATCCGGATGCCTCCGTCTTCACGGTGTAGCCCTTGGCGGCGAGGGCCTTCACCACATCGGGATCGGCGAAGAAGTCCGACTTCTCCGAACCGATCACACCACGCACGGTCTTCGTTGCCGTGCCCTTGTCCTCCCCATGCCGGCCTGCGACGACGGCAGCCACCACGCCACCGATCAGCAGCACCGCGAGGACGATTCCAGCGATACGTCTCACGAGGTGGAGAGTGCTCCCGGAATCCCTCAGTCCTGGGTGGAACGGATGAACGGGGGGTGAAGGGGGCGCCCCGGAACGAAACCGGAGCGCCGAAGTCCGCCGGGCGCCGTCAGACGGGGCCGTTCGGGTCGTTCCCTGCCTTGCCGTAGCGGCGGAAAGCGGAGGTCTCCACCTGCCAGGGGCCGAAGGGCACCAGGTCGCCGTAGATGTAAGGGTCCATGCGCCGGTAGCGGTTTCCGCACGGGTCTGAATGCACTTCGATCGTGCCCTTCCGGGGGTCGACGATCATGTAGTGGGCGATGCCCATGGCCGAGTATTCGCAGATCTTTTCGACGTAGTCGTTCTCCGGGTTGGACGGTGAGACGATCTCGACGACGGCCAGCACGTGGGACGCGTCTACGGCGAGACCCTCCTCGTCGAGCACATCCTCCGGGATGACCACGGCGTCCGGGCGGCGCATGCGGGCGAGAGCGGGGTGTTCGACCTCGGGGCCGGGGATGCAGCCGTAGCCGGGGTGCGTGGTGAGCAGCTGTCGGTCCAATTGCTTGGAGATGCGGCGGATGGTGCCCTCGTGCCGCTTCGACGGGCACATCATCGCCAGTATCGGACCGGACGGCCCGATCTCGACGCTCCAGGTCCCTTCGAGCTGCTCGGCGTAGGCCCCGAGTTCTTCGGCGATCGCGCGCATCTTCGAGTAGTCCATGCCCATGACCTCAGCGTACTGAGATATGGCAACCCGGTCCGCGCGTCGCTGCGGGAGCGCGCGGACCGGGGCCGTAGGGGGGGGTGGGTCAGCCGGCCGTGGTGAGTTCCGTGGCTGCCGCGTGGGCGTCCATGCGCTCCGCGGCGAGGATCGCCGCCGCGGTGTCCGCGCGGGACGCGGCGACCAGCAGGGCGCGGCCGGCGACGGCATGTGCGCGCTCGTGGAGCGCGGCCGGCTCCTGGACCGCGGTCAGTGACGCGCGGACCGGCGTACGCCCGCCCCGCAGCCGGGCCACCTGCTCGGCCAGCCGGGTCGCGGCGGCGTCGAGGTCGGTGGACGGCGCGAGTGCGCGCAGCTCGTCGGTGACGGCGAGCAGCGCGGCGAGGTGTCCGGCGAGCTGGATGTCCAGCTCCTCCTCGCGCGTCCGGTGCGGGAAGTCGGAAGAGGGGCCGGCCATCGTGCTGTGGACCGACTTGGTGCGGATCGGTTCGTACATGGGATGGCCTCCTGTGCTCTGACAGGAAACCATCCTAGCTTAGATTTCGTCTAAAGTTGACCAGGGTCACGGACGGTCGCCCGGCGGCTGCCGTGGGCCGCCTACGGCTGGCCGTAGCCGTCCAGGAACCGCCCGACCCGGGTGATCGCGTCCCGCAGATCGCCCACCGCCGGCAGAGTCACCACCCGGAAGTGATCCGGCTCCGGCCAGTTGAAGCCGGTGCCCTGGACGACCATGATCTTCTCCTGCCGCAGCAGGTCGAGGACCATCTGCCGGTCGTCCTTGATCTTGAAGACCTGGGGGTCGAGGCGCGGGAAGAGGTACAGCGCGCCCTTGGGGCGGACGCAGCTCACCCCCGGGATCTGGGTGAGCAGCTCGTAGGCCGTGTCCACCTGTTCCTTCAGGCGCCCGCCCGGCAGCACGAGGTCGTTGATCGTCTGGCGTCCGCTGAGCGCGGCCACGACCCCGTGCTGACCCGGCATGTTCGCGCACAGCCGCATGTTCGCGAGGATCGTCAGGCCCTCGATGTAGGAGTCGGCGTGCGCGCGGGGCCCGGAGAGGGACATCCAGCCGACCCGGTAGCCGGCCACCCGGTACGCCTTGGACATGCCGTTGAAGGTGAGCGTGAGGAGATCCGGGGCGACGGCCGCGGTCGGCGTGTGCGTGGCGCCGTCGTAGAGGATCTTGTCGTAGATCTCGTCCGAGCAGACGAGCAGGTTGTGGCGGCGGGCGATGTCGGTCAGCCCGCGCAGCATCGCCTCGTCGTACACCGCGCCCGTCGGGTTGTTCGGGTTGATGATGACGATCGCCTTGGTGCGGTCGGTGACCTTGCGCTCGACGTCGGCGAGGTCGGGCATCCAGTCCGCCTGCTCGTCGCAGCGGTAGTGCACGGCCGTACCGCCGGAGAGGGAGACGGCGGCGGTCCACAGGGGGTAGTCCGGCGCGGGTACGAGGACCTCGTCGCCGTCGTCCAGCAGCCCCTGCATCGCCATCACGATCAGCTCGGAGACGCCGTTGCCGATGAAGACGTGCTCGACGTCGGTCTCGATGCCGATGGTCTGGTTGTGCATGACGACGGCGCGCCGGGCGGCCAGCAGCCCCTTCGCGTCGCCGTAGCCGTGCGCCGAGGACACGTTCCGGAGGATGTCCTCCAGGATCTCCGGCGGGCACTCGAAGCCGAAGGCGGCCGGGTTGCCGGTGTTGAGCTTGAGGATGCGGTGACCCGCCGCCTCTAGCCGCATCGCCTCCTCGAGAACCGGGCCCCGGATCTCGTAACAGACGTTGGCGAGCTTGGTCGACTGGATCACCTGCATGTCGGTGAGCTTACGGGGCGGTAACGCCCGTCGGGTCGTGTTTTCCACCACGTGAGACCCGTGTGGGGGACAGCCGCAGGTCCGGCGCTTTGGCCTGTTATCGCCGGTAGCTGTCTCAAAGGCCGCTGCCCTCCCTAGAATCCGCGTTCATGCCGAGACCTGCCGAGGACGAGACCGGGGCGCCCAGCGTCTACCGACCCGAGGGCGAACCGGCCCCCGCCTACGAGGAGTACCGGGATCCGGCCTTCGCGCACGGCTGGCTCAACGCATACGACGAGACGCGCGAGCTGCCGAGGGTCGCGCTCGCCGCGCCGGGACCGGGCCGGGCGGAGCGGCGGCGGGCGGCCCGTGGCGTGGGCGGCCTGCGCGCGAAGCACGTGGCGGTCGCCGTGGGTGCGGTGGGTGCCGCGTCCGTGGCCGCACTGGTCGCCGGTTTCGCCTTCTCCTCGTCGTCCGGCGGCGGCCAGGTGGAGCAGGACCGCGCGAAGCACACGGCCGGTGATGCGTCGGCGCTGGCGCAGGCGCCGGAAGAGAGCCCGAGCAGTGCGTCGTCCGCCTCGCCCGCGGTGAAGTCGGCCGCGCCGGTCGTGGAGTCGCCGTCGGCCCGGACCGCGTCCACGGCCGGGACACCGGTGTCGGCGGCGGAGACCCACTCGGCGAGTGCCACCCCGACGGGCAGCGCGAGTGCGAGTGCGAGCGTGACACCGTCGCCGACGGCCGCCGTCACGTCCCCGACGGCGAGCCCCACGTACGGGGGCCACGGCTGGGGGCACGGGCGGGGCGGCGGCAGGGGGCGCTAGCGGCGAGCCCCGTGGGCAGGGCGGTGCGCTCGGTCCCAAATGGCCGCGGAAATATATAGTTTGGCCCCCTGAGCGAAGGGGGCCGCATGGAATTCTCGCTGCTCAACGACGAGCCCGTGACCGGCCCCGCGGCCGATCGGCTCGGCGCCGGGCAGGCCGCCCGGCAGCTGGCCAAGCTGCTGCACGACTCCCGGTCCGCGACCCCGCTGACGCTTGCCGTGGACGCCGGCTGGGGCATGGGGAAGAGCAGCCTGATGCGGCTGGTCGAGGCGGAGTTACGGCAGAAGGACGTCGAGACCGTCTGGTACAACGCCTGGACCTCCACCGGCGCCGACGCCCTCGAAGGGCTCATCAAGACCGTCCTGATGCAGCTGGACGAGCGGGTGCTGCGGCGGGCGGTGGCCCGGCTCTCCGGGAGGAAACCGTGGCTCACGACCCTGCGGGCGACGCTGACGGTGGCGGGCGCGACGGTCGGGCTCGCGGGCCTGGTCGACCGGTTCTGGGAGGAGCTGTCGGTCGACGCGAAGGCCCGCAACGACCTGCGGACCGAGCTGCGGGGACTCGCGACCGCTTGGGCGGAGGGGGCCGGTGACCGGCCCCGCCGCATGCTGGTCGTCTTCGTCGACGACCTCGACCGCTGTGCCGAGGAGACGGTCCTCGCGGTGTGCGAGGCGGTGAAGGTCTACCTGGACGTCCCCGGTCTCGCCTTCGTCATCGGCTGCGACCGCGCCGCGCTCGGGTCGTCGGGGCTGCTGCGGGATCTGGGGCCGGCCGGGACGGCGTTCATGGAGAAGATCTTCCAGACGAGCTACCGGCTGCCGGTGGCGGGCGGCGAGCACCTGGAGGCGTACGTCCGGAGCTGTGCCGAACGCTCGGGGCTGCGTGAGCTGCTGGACGACGACCTGGTGCGGCTGATCGCCGCCCGCTCGGCCCGCAACCCGCGCCGGATCAAGCGCCTCATCAACGGCTTCGGACTCGAGTGCGCGCTCAATCCGGTGTGGGCCCGGTTCAGGCCCGAGGCCGTCGTCAGGACCCTTCTGCTGCAACACCTGTACGGCGACTTCTACCGCCTCCTCGTCTCCAGCGACGGCACCTACGGGCACGCGGCCCGGGAGTTCCTGGAGTACCGGACGGCCAGGCGGGTGCTGAGCCGGTGGGTCGAGGTCGACGCCGAGTCGTGGCGTACGACGGTGGACTCGGTGACCGGGCACGGGCTCGTGGCGCCGGAGACGGGGGCTCCGGACAGCTGGGAGGCGGTGCTGACCCGGCTGGAGGAGGAGCTGCCCACCGCGTTCCCGGAGCTGGCGAGGGACCACGGCTTCGTCCATCTCGTCGAGGAGTGGATGCGGCTGCCGCAGGCGGACGAGCTGCTGCGGCGGTTGCAGGAGGGTGCCGCGCCCGTCGCGGTCCGCGCGGACGAGGACCCGCCGGCCGGGCAGCCGGAGGGCCGGGACGAGTACCGGGGTGTCAGCGTCCTGTGGGTGGACGACTACCCGGAACAGAACGCGACCTCCGTGCGCCACCTCCGGGCGCACGGAGCGGACGTCCTGGTGGCCCAGAGCGGCCCGACGGCCGACCGGATCCTCTCCACCCACCCCGTGGACCTGGTGATCTCCGATGTCACGCGCGGCACGGAACGGGACGCGGGGTTCGCCGATCTGGCGGCCTGGCGGAGCAGGGGCCTCTTCGGCGGTCCCGTCGTGTTCTTCGTCGGCCGTGTCACCCCCGCCCGCGAGCAGCGCAGCCGTGAACTCGGCGCGCGCATCACGTCCGGCTCCTCGGATCTCTTCGAGCACATCGACGCCGCCTGCGCGGAAATCCGCCAACGCCCTTCCTGAAACAGCTCCTTGCCCGCGCGGCCACTTGTGTTGAGAATGTGCATGACAAAAACAGCGGGTGGCCGGAAGATCTCCGGTCACCTCGTCGTATAGAGGGGACCCCCACATGAACAAGCCTCTCGTCGCCGCGCTCGCCTCCCTGGCCATCACCGGGATCGGCACGGCACCGGCGGTCGCAGCGCCGCAGACGGCCAAGGCCGCCGCGGTGACCGTCAACTTCGCGGGCACCGTCTCGCTCAGCAACTGCTCCGGCTCCGTCATCCGCTTCCCGAACTCCGCGGACAGCGACCCGGCGCTGGTCCTCACCAACGGCCACTGCCTGGAGACCGGCTTCCCGGAGCCCGGCGAGGTCATCACCGGCCAGTCCTCCAGCCGTACCTTCGGCCTGCTGAACTCCTCCGGCACCAGGGTCGCCACGCTCCGCGCCAACCAGGTCGTCTACTCGACGATGACCGACACGGACGTCACGATCTACCGCACCACCACGACGTACGCGGCGATCAAGAGCTCCTACGGCATCAGCCCGCTCACCGTCAGCGCCACCCACCCCGTCGCCGGCACCGCCATCAAGGTCGTCTCCGGGTACTGGAAGACGATCTACAGCTGCAACATCGACGGGTTCGTGTACCGGCTCAAGGAGGGCGACTGGACCTGGAAGGACTCGGTCCGCTACACCTCCGCGTGCAACACGATCGGGGGGACCTCGGGGTCGCCGGTGATCGACACCACCACCGGGCAGGTCGTCGCCGTCAACAACACGGGCAACGAGGACGGGGAGCGGTGCACCGTCGACAACCCGTGCGAGGTGGACGAGAGCGGGAACGTGACGGTGCGGCAGGGGATCAACTACGCGGAGGAGACGTACATCATTCCGGCGTGCTTCACGACGGGGAACGTGCTGAACCTCAGCGCGAGTGGTTGCACCCTGCCCAAGCCGTAGCGCTTCGCTGGGGGCGCCGTTTTCGGGTGCGGGTCGGTGGGGGCCGGTCGCGCCCACGCGGCGGAGCCGCATATCGAATACAGCCCCGCGCCCCTTCAGGGGCGCTGCAGCGGGGTGCGTCGGATTGCTCGGCCCGCCAGGGCGTCCGTGCGGCCGCCGTCCTCGATGACGAAGCGGCCGTCGATCAGGACGTGCGGGATGCCCGTCGGCAGTTGGCGGGGGTTGTCGAACGTCGAGCCTGCCGCGACCGTCTGCGGGTCGAAGAGGACCAGGTCGGCCCGGTAGCCCTCGTGTACGAGGCCGCGGTCCGGCAGGCGCAGCCGGGCCGCGGGGCGGGCGGTGAGGTGGGCGACGCACTCCTCCAGGGAGAGCACGCCCAGCTCCCGTACGTAGTGGCCGAGGTAGTGCGGGAACGTGCCGTAGGCGCGGGGGTGGGGCTTCGTGCCCTGGAGGATGCCGTCCGAGCCGCCGGTGTGCACCGGGTGGCGCATGATCGTGCGGACGTTCTCCTCGTGGCCGACGTGCTGGAGGATCGAGGGGGCGAGGCGGTCCGTCAGGAGGAGGTGGCGGGCCGTCGTCCACGGGGGCTCGCCGCGCAGCCGTGCCGACTCCTCGACCGTCCGGCCGACGAACTCCGTCAGCGCGGGGTCGCCCACGCCCGAGATCTCGATCGTGTCCCACTCGATGGGCACGCCGTGGCAGCCGTCGGAGCCGACGGCCTCCAGGTGGTGGCGGATGCGCTCGGACGTGTCGTCGTCGGCCAGGCGGGCCAGGGCCGCCGCCGGGCCGCCCTCGTTGGCCCAGCTCGGCAGCATCGCCGCGAGGGTCGTGCTGCCGGGGGTGTACGGGTAGGTGTCGAGGGTGATGTCGGCACCGGCGGCGAGGGCCTCGTCGAGGAGGGCCAGCAGTTCGGGCGCCCGGCCCTTGTTCACGCCGAAGTTCATGGTGGCGTGGGCCAGATGGAGCGGGCAGCCGGCCTCCCGGGTCAGGGCCACCATCTCCGCGTACGCCTCCAGCGCGCCCGCGCCGTAGGAGCGGTGGTGCGGGCAGTAGTAGCCGCCGTACTCCGCCACCACCCGGCACAGCTCGGTCAGTTCCGCGTCCGGCGCGTACATGCCGGGGGTGTAGGTGAGCCCGGAGGACAGGCCGACCGCGCCCTGGGCCAGGCCCTCGGCCACCAGCCGGCGCATGTGGTCCAGTTCGGCCGGGGTCGCCGCGCGGTCCTCCCAGCCGACGGCCAGCGCACGGACCGTGCCCTGCGGGACGAGGTAGGCCGCGTTGACGGCGATGCCGCGGTCGAGGCGGTCCAGGTACTCGCCGACCGACCGCCAGTCGACGTCGATGTCGTCGCCCGAGCCGTTCCAGCCGGCGATCGCGCCGCGGACCTCCGCCAGCGTGCGGTCGTCGACCGGGGCGTACGACAGGCCGTCCTGGCCGAGCACCTCCAGGGTCACCCCCTGCGCGGCCTTCGCGCTGTGGTCGGGGTCGCGGAGCAGGGCCAGGTCGCTGTGGGCGTGCATGTCGACGAAGCCGGGGGAGAGGACCAGGCCCTCCGCGTCCAGCTCGCGCATCGCCCGCGGGCGCTGGCAGCCCGCCGCCGCGGCCTCCTTGACGATGGACACGATCCGGCCGCCGTCGATCACCACGTCGGCGCGGTAGGAGGGTTCCCCGCTGCCGTCGACGACGTCCGCGTCCCGGATGACGAGCTGCTCCACGACCCCTCCTAGAAGAACGTGCGGATGTAGTCGACGACCGTCCCGTCCGCCTCGGCCACCGGGATCAGCTGCCACTTGTCGAACGACGTGCACGGGTGGGAGAGGCCGAGGCCCACCCAGTCCCCGACCTCCAGGTCCGCTCCGGGCCCGGTGCGCAGCCAGGCGTGCTGGTCGGAGAGGCCGGTGACCGAGACCCCGGTCGCCGGGCGCTCGGTGCCCGCCCGGCGGATCACCTGGGCGACGGGCAGGTCGAGGTCGTAGGCCGCGTCCCGCTTGCCCGCGTTGGTGAAGGCCTGCTCCGGGGAGGGGCGGGAGACGACCTGCGTCCAGAGCCGGAAGGCGGGCTCCAGGGCGCCCTCCTCGGGGACCCGGTTGAAGGGGGTGACGTCCCGGTAGCGGCCGTCGTCGTGCGAGACGTACGCCCCCGAGCGCAGCAGCTTCAGTACGGGCGCCGACAGTTCGGGGATGCCGGCGAAGACGTCCGCGACCGCGTCGAACCAGGCGCTGCCGCCCGCGCTCACCACGATCTCCGTCAGGCCCATGAACCGGCCCGCCTGGTCGAACCCGACGGCGAGGGCGACCAGCCGGCGCAGATAGGCGCGCACCCGGTCCGGGTCGGCCTCGGGGACCTCGCCCTCGTACCCGGCCACCCCGACCAGCCGCAGCGTCTCCGTCCCGGCCACCGCGTCCGCGACCGCCGCGCACTCCGCCTCGGTACGGACGCCGGTCCGGGCGCCCTCACCGGCGGCCAGCTCCACCACGACGTCCACGGGGCGGGCGGTCCCGCGCAGCGCCGCGTCCATCAGCTCGACCCCGCGCACGGAGTCGACGTAGCAGACGAAACGGAAGTCGGCGTCGCGCTCCAGCTCGGCCGCGATCCAGCGGAGCGCCGGGGCGTCCACGAGTTCGTTGGCGAGGAAGACCCTGCGGGTGCCGAACGCCCGCGCCACCCGCACCTGGTGCGGCACGGCGAGGGTGATGCCCCACGCCCCGCGCCCGGTCTGCCGGTGGAAGAGCTGCGGGGCCATCGAGGTCTTGCCGTGCGGGGCGAAGGCGAGGCCGTGCCGTTCGGTGTACGACTCCATCAGCGCGAGGTTGTGCTCCAGGCGCTCGGCGGAGAGGGCCAGCACCGGGGTCGCGAAGCCGTCCGTGAACAGGTTGCGGCGCTGGGCGGCCAGCTCGCCGACGGTGAGGCCCTCGGCGTCCGGCGGGAGGCCCTTGAAACGGTGGTCGACGCGTTCCTCCGCGAGCCGGGCGAGCGCTTCGGTGCCGGTGTCGAGGGACACGGAACCTCCCTGATCAGGTGGGTTGCATTCTGTGCAACGTCCATTGCGTATATCGCTTACCGCTGTCTAACATCCACGCCAACGCCGGGTCAATGGAGCCCGCAGCGACCCTTCCCCGACGACGAGGAGCCACGACCATCGTGAAGGCCACCGGCGCCGTTGACGCCGTGGACGTCGTCGCGCTCGGCGAGTCCATGGTCACGTTTCTGCCCACCCGGCCGGGGCGCCTCGCGGACGTGCCGTCCTTCGACCGCGCGATCGGCGGTGCCGAGTCCAACGTGGCGTGTGCGCTGGCCGCCGCCGGGCACGCCGTCCGCTGGGTCAGCCGGGTCGGCGCGGACGGGTTCGGCGACCACCTGCGGGAGACCGTCGCCTCGTACGGCGTGGACGTCTCGGCCGTGGGCCGGGATCCGGCGCGGCCGACGGGGGTCTACTTCCGTACGGCCGGGGACCGGGCGACGGACGCGCACGAGGTCGCGTACTACCGGGCGGGGTCGGCGGCGTCCGCGATGTCGGCGGCGACGGTGGACCTCGCGGCGGTGCGCGCGGGCCAGATCCTGCACCTGTCCGGGATCACGGCGGCCCTGTCGGAGGGCTGTCTGGAGCTGCTGCGCGAGCTGACGGCTCCCGCCGGGGGTGGCCGCCCGGTGGTGTCGTTCGACGTGAACTACCGGGCGGGGCTGTGGGGTTCGCGCGACGGCTCGCAGATCCTGCTGGAGCTGGCCCGCCGGGCCGACGTCGTCTTCGTGGGGGAGGACGAGGCGGAGCAGGCGTGGGGGGTGACGGGAGGGCCGTCGGCGATCCGGGAGGTGCTGCCGGAGCCGGCGGTGCTGGTGGTGAAGCAGGCCGCGAAGGGGGCGACAGCTTTCGTTTCGCCCGCGGCCCGGAGGGGGCCCGCGCAGTTCCCCGCGCCCCTGACGGGGCGCTTCACGGCTCCCCAGCTGCGGGCAGGCATGCCGCAGGGCGGCACGGGTGGGCGCTGGGGGTCCCCCCGGCCGAAGGCTGGGGGAGGCACCCCGCAAGCGCGGGCGAGCGAAACCCACCTCCGCCCAGCCCCCGCTGACGGCACCCGGCCGGCGCCGGTGAGTGTCCCCACCCCCCGGCCCCACCCCACCGGCACTTTCGAACCCGCCCCCGCCGTCGACGTCGTGGCAAACGTCGGCGCCGGCGACGCCTTCGCCGCCGGGTTCCTCTCCGGGATGCTGCGCGGCCTGCCGCTCACGCGGACGCTCAGGCTCGGTCACCTCTTCGCCGCCGCCGCCCTCACCACCCCCGCCGACCTCGCCCCGCCCCCCGCCCGCGACACCACCGACCGGCTGACCGCCCTGGACGCCGGCGCGTGGGGGAGACTTCGACTCGGCCCCGGCTGGACCGAAGCCGACGCGGCCGAAGAGGAGGTACCCAGCCCATGAGCCAGACCGTCGACCGAGCGCTCAGCATCCTGCCGCTGCTCGCCGAGGGACCCGCCGACCTCGGCCAGGTCGCCGAACGCCTCGGCGTGCACAAGTCCACCGCACTGCGGCTGCTGCGCACCCTCCACGAACACGGGCTCGTCTACCGCCAGTCCGACCAGCGCTACCGCCTCGGCGCCCGCCTCTTCGCCCTCGCCCAGGAGGCGATGGAGAACCTCGACGTCCGCGAGATCGCCCACCCCCACCTGGCCCGCCTCAACACGGCCTGCGGACACACCGTGCACCTCGCCGTGTTCGAGGAGGGGGAGGTCCTCTACATCGACAAGGTCGAGAGCCGCTACCCGGTGCGCATGTACTCGCGGATCGGCAAGCCCGTCGCCATCACCGTCGCCGCCGTCGCCAAACTGCTCCTCGCCGACCTGCCCGAGCCCGAGCGGCGGGCCCTCGCCGACAAGCTCGACTACCCCCTGTACACGGCCCGTTCGACGCCCAACGCGGAGGCGTTCCTGAAGGAGCTGGCCAAGGTGCGCGAACAGGGCTGGGCCACCGACCTCGGCGGCCACGAGGAGTCCATCAACTGCGTCGCGGCACCCATCCGCGGCGCCGACGGGCGCGTCGTCGCCGCGATGTCGGTCTCCGCGCCCAACGTCGTCGTCACCGCCGACGAACTCCTCACCCTGCTCCCGCAGGTGCGCCGTGCGGCGGACGCGATCAGCGGCGAGTACTCAGGCAGAACACCGATCAAGGAAGCCGGCACCAGATGACCGAGAAGACCGCCCTCACCCCCACGACCCACACCACCCCGCCCGCGAAGTTCTCGCACGGCGTCCGCAAGGGCAACATCCTCCAGGTCGCCGGCCAGGTCGGCTTCCTGCCCGCCGAGGAGGGCAGGCCCCCGACCCCGGCAGGACCGACCCTGCGCGAGCAGACCCTCCAGACCCTCGCCAACGTCAAGGCGATCCTGGAGGAGGGCGGCGCCTCCTGGGACGACGTCATGATGATCCGCGTCTATCTGACGGACGTGGACCACTTCGCCGAGATGAACGGCATCTACAACACCTACTTCGAGGAGCAGGCGCTCACCGCCCCGCCCGCCGCCCGCACGACCGTGTACGTCGGTCTGCCCGCCGGCCTGCTCATCGAGATCGACGCCCTCGCCGTCCTCGGCTGAGGCCGATACCCCGTCAACTCCCGCACACCGTACGTCCGTCACGGCGCGGCGCCCGCCCCGGGTGCCGCGCCGCGATCTCCCCTGCCCGAAAGCGCGATGCACTTACGCAGAAGAGGACCCCCACATGTCCCTACCGCTCGCCGCCTCAGCCACCCCCACCACCCCACCCCACACCGGAGGCCTGCTCCTCCTCCTCGACGGCACCGCCGGCCTCCTCACGGTCGCCGCCATCGGCATCGCCCTGCTCCTCTTCCTCATCATCAAGGCGAGGCTCCAGCCCTTCGTGGCGCTCCTCGCCGTCTCCATAGCCGTCGGCCTGCTCGCCGGGCTCTCGGTCACCGAACTCTTCGGCACCGTCCAGCGCTCGGACGCCGTCTCCACCGTCGAGTCCGGCATGGGCGGCATCCTCGGCCATGTCGCGATCATCATCGGCCTCGGCACGATGCTCGGCGCGATCCTCGAAGTCAGCGGCGGCGCGGAGGTCCTGGCGACCCGGCTGCTCAACCTCTTCGGGGAGAAGCGGGCCCCGCTCGCCATGGGCCTCACCGGGCTCATCTTCGGCATCCCGGTCTTCTTCGACGTCGGCATCTTCGTCCTGGCCCCCCTCGTCTACGCGGCGGCCAAGCGCGGCGGCAAGTCGATCCTCCTCTACTGCCTCCCGCTCCTCGCCGGCCTCTCCATGACCCACGCCTTCCTGCCGCCGCACCCCGGCCCGGTGGCCGCCGCCGCGCTGCTGCACGTCCAGCTCGGGTGGGTCATCCTGATGGGCGTCGTCTGCGGCATTCCGGCGGTGCTGGCCGCGTGGGCGTACTCGGCGTGGATCGGCAGGCGGATCTTCGTCGCCGTACCGCAGGACATGGTCGAGGCGGCCGAGGAGGCCAGGCAGGCGGTGGTGGCGGAGCAGCGGGCGGCCGGAGTCGAGCCCCAGGAGAAGCCGGTGCCGCTGGGCACGGTCCTCGCCATCATCGGAACGCCGCTCGTCCTCATCCTCGCCGCGACCTTCTCCTCCATCGCCCTGGACCCCTCCACCGGCCGCTCGGTGCTCGAGTTCTTCGGCACGCCGATGGTCGCCCTCACCCTCGCCCTGGTCCTCGCCTACTACCTGCTCGGCATCCGGCGCGGCTGGTCCCGCAAGTCCCTGGAGACCGTGTCGACCGCGTCCCTCAAGCCGGTCGGCAACATCCTGCTGGTGGTCGGCGCGGGCGGGATCTTCGGCGCCGTGCTGAAGGCGAGCGGCGTCGCCCAGGCCCTCTCCGACACCTTCCACGGCGTCGGGCTGCCGGTGATCGTCCTGTCGTACCTGATCTCGGTGGTCCTGCGGGTCGCCCAGGGCTCCGCCACGGTGGCGATCGTGACGACGGCCGGCATCGTCGCCCCGCTCCTCGCCGAGGGCGACCACTCCCAGGCCTTCGTCGCCCTCGTCATCATGGCCATCTCGGCCGGCTCCATCTTCGCCTCGCACGTCAACGACGGCGGATTCTGGATGGTGGCCAAGTACTTCGGCATCAGCGAGCGGGACACCCTGAAGACCTGGACCGTGCTGGAGACGGTGTTGTCGGTCGCGGGGTTCGCGGTGGCGGGCGTCCTCGGCGTCTTCGTGTAGGCGTCTGATAACGAAGTCAGGGGCTGGCTGTGTCCGGCACAGGTTCTTGGACCATACTGCCCGCTGTGGAGCAGCGCATAGGAGCCAACAGCCAGCCCCTGGAAGGCGCCGGATTCGACCCGGCCTTCATCCCCGGGCTCACCTCACCCGCGTCCGGCGAACCCGCGGACGCGAAGGCGGAGGACGCCCGGCCGGAGAAGGCCGAGGAGGTCGAAGAGGCAGCGGCGGCAGCGGAGGTGGAAGCGGCGGAGGCGGCGGCAGAGCCCGTGGCCGCGGCCGATGCCGACGCCACGCCGGCCGAGGACGCCGCCGACGCCGCCGACGCGGACGACGCGGACGATGCGGACGACGCCGACGCCGGGGAGACCGCCGAGGGCCCCGCCTTCGAGGCCGCCGACCGGCGCGCCCGGATAGTGGCCGACCGCCAGGGCGTGCGCCTCAGCCTCGACGAGGAGAACTGCGAGTTCCGCTGGGACGAGATCGGCGCGATCGAGACCGAGGCGCCCCGCTTCGGCAAGCGCTTCACGATCACCGTCCACACGCCGGAGCGCCGCTGGTACCCCATCGAGATCGAGGCGACGTCCCGCTCCCGCTTCAAGGAGTGGGAGGAGCAGCTGGACGCGGTCCTCGACGCGTACTTCGACGACGGCGAGGCGGAGAAGGCGGAAGCGGCGGACCTCCCCGTGGGAGATGCCGAGGCAGAGGCCGACGACGCCGACGACAAGGCCGAGGACAAGGCCGAGGACAAGGCCGACGACAAGGCCGACAGCAAGGCCGAGGACAAGGTTCTCGGCAGCGACAAGTAGTCGCCGGACCGCTCCGGCCCTGGCTGCCCCACGGCCGGAGCGGTGCTCTCGCGGCTAGCCGCAGTACTGCGCCTCCTTGCCGATCGACCGGTACATACAGTCCGCGTTCTCCAGCAGCTGGAACACCGCGTCCCGGTTCCGGGAGGTCTCCCGCTCGATCACCTCGTCCGGCGGGTAGAAACCACCGCCGGAACTGGACGTCGGGTACATCTCGAAGGTGTAGTCGAAGATCTTCTGGGTGCCCCACAGGTAGTCGTCGATCGAGCCGTCGGTGATGTACAGGTCGCTCGACTGCTCCGGCGTGTAGCCGTTGCTCGCCGCCATCTTCCGCCCGACCGCCTTGAACGCGGCGGCGTCGTCCGCGGTCATCCCGGTGGCGGTGTCCGCGGTCGTGTAGCCGAACGGCCACAGCACCAGCTCGCTGTACGTGTGGAAGTCGATCCCGGCCTTGATCTGCTGCTTGCCGCCGACGACCCGGCCGCGCACGAAGTCGGCGACCACCTTCACCTCGGGCGCCGACTCGGCGGCCGAACCCCGGTAGGTCTCCGAGGACGTCGATCCCGAAGAGCCCCCGCAGCAGCCCCACTTGTAGTTCCAGTTCCGGTTCAGGTCCGTACCGACGTACGACGAACCGGAGTTGGGCTGCCTGTTCTTGCGCCACGACCGGTAGGACCCGGTGGCGATGTCGTACTCGCCGCCGTCCGGGTTGAGGTCGGGCACGATCCAGATCTCCCGGCTGTTCACGATGTTCGTGACCCTGGAGTCCGTGCCGTACCCGGCGCCGAGCTCGCGCAGCAGGTACAGCGCCATCTCCACCG
This sequence comes from Streptomyces sp. NPDC048278, assembly GCF_040652195.1. NCBI lineage: Bacteria > Bacillati > Actinomycetota > Actinomycetes > Kitasatosporales > Streptomycetaceae > Streptomyces > Streptomyces sp. NPDC048278. The sequence continues at coordinate 86,860 of NZ_JBEZLP010000033.1, read as the reverse complement.
TGAGGTGCTCGCGCGCGTGCTGGTGGAAGGTGAGGAGGACCTCGGGTTCGTTCTCGTCGGTCGCCACGTTGTCGCTGACCTTGATGGCGACGATGTCCCGGCCCTGGTACGACTTGCCGATCACCTGCTTGCTCATGATGCCGGGGTAGGCCGCGAGCCGCTGGTCGATCTCGGCGTTCGTCTCCGCGTAGTTGTGGTACTTCGAGTCGGCGGTCGGGAAGTCGAACAGCCGCAGCTGATCGGCGGGGGCCGACCGGTCCGGGGCCGCGCCGAGGGGCGTGACCTCGTAGCCGAGCCGCTTCAGCGCGGCGATCTGCGCGGCCCGGCCGGAGACGACCACCGTCTCCTCGTCGGCCTCGTCCACGGTGACACCGGTCCGCTGGATGGCCGCACGGGTCACGGGGGTGGTGCTCTGGTGGATCTCGTACTGCCGGACGTCGTCGGCCGAGGGCGCGGGCCGCCGGGCGCTGTCGGCCGACGCGTGGGTCGCGGTCGCCGACACGGGGGCCGCGAGGGCGAGGGCCAGCAGGGCGCCGAGCGCGGCGGTCCGTCTGCCGCCGCGGGCGCCGGAGGCGCGGATGCGAAGTCGCATGAAGTCTCCTGGGGGAGAGGTGGGGGTGGTCCGTGCGACGTACCTGTGCGTGGGCTGTGCGGGTGCCGCCCATCGTCCAAGGAATGGCATGAACAGGTCAAGATGGTAAAACCGGCCGCGCAGTGTACGCGCGTGCCCGGCACCGCAAGCGGCCCTCGCCGAAGTGCACCCGCCCGCGTGACGCCCGTGTGCGTTCACCCGGTCCGCCGGGAGACGGTGGTCGGACGGCCGGGAGGAGGGCCGGCCGATCACGGGCGGACCGCCGCCCGGGTGACCGTCCGGCGCCGACGCACAGGAGACCCGATGAGTACCACCAGCACGGGCGCGCGCCCCGCCGCGGCCCACGGGCGGTTCGACCACCGGATGGCCGTGTTCGGCTCGGACGACGGGTTCGTCGCCGCCGCCCTGCCCTTCCTCGCCGAGGGCCTCGCCGCACCCGACGAGCCCCCGCCCGTCGCCATCGCCGCCCCCGGCCTGCTGGCCGCCCTGCGCGACGCGCTCGGCGCCGACGCCCGGGAGGTCGGCTTCATCGACCACACCGACTGGTACACGGGTACGGCCGCCAACGCCGTGGCCCGGGGCGCCGGTTACCTCGCGGCGAACGCCGGGCCCGGCGGCCGGGTCCACCTCCTCATGGAGCCCGACTGGGCTGGGCGCGCGGGCCGTTCGGCGCGGGAGAGCACCGAGTGGATCCGTTACGAGTCCCTCGCCAACCTGCTGTTCGCGCCCTTCGCCACCACCGCCCTGTGCGCGTACGACACCCGTACGGCGGGCCCGGCCGTCGTCGACGCGGCCCGCCGGGCCCACCCGGGTACGGGGGTGTACGAGCAGCCGCCGGTCCTGGTGCGGGAGCTGGACGCCGTACCGCTGCCCCCCTCGCCGCAGTCCGCGGCGCGGCTGCCCGCGCCGGAGGCGGTCGGGGCCTGGGCCGCGGGGCGTGGGCTTGCGGCGGTGGACGCCCGGCTGTTCGGCCGGGCCGTCGGGGCGGCGGCTGCCGCGCACGGGCCGGTGATCGAGATCCTCGCCTGGGGCCGGGCCCCGGCCTGCGTCTGCGAGCTGCGGCTGTGCCGGGCGGTGGCGGACCCGCTGGCCGGGTTCGTGCCGCCGCCCGGCGGCGAACCGGAGCCGGGGCAGGGACTGTGGTTCACGCGCCAGGTGTGCGCGTACGTCGACGTCCGGGACGGGGTGGCGGGGGACGGGGCGAGGATCCGCGTCCAGTACGCGTGAACGGACGCCGTACCCGGAGCGGTTCGGGTCCCGGCGGCCTGACCGGCCGCCGGGACCAGCGCGCCGGTTACGGCAGGGCGTGCACGTGGGCGCCCACCGAGGACGACCACGCGTTGCCGGCCGCCGCGTCCCAGTTCGTCGACCAGGTCATCGCGCCCCGCAGGCCGGGGTACGCCGTCGACGGCTTGAACGAACCGCAGTTAGTGAGCTTGGTCAGGCAGTCCAGGGCGTTGTTGACCACGGTCGGGGAGACGTAGCCGCTGCCCGCCGCGCTGGTCGACGCCGGCAGGCCGAGGCCCACCTGGGACGGCGACAGACCGCCCTGGAGCTGGATGCAGGCGAGCGCGGTGAGGAAGTCGACCGAGCCCTGGCTGTACACCTTGCCGTCGCAGCCCAGCATGGAACCGCTGTTGTAGTACTGCATGTTGACGACCGTGAGGATGTCCTTGACGTTCAGGGCCGTCTGGAAGTACCCGTTGGACGTCGACTGCATGTCGATCGTCTGCGGGGCCATGGTGATGATCAGCGACGAGCCCGCCTTCGACGACAGCGAGCGCAGCGCCTGGCTCATGTAGGTCGCGTTGATGCCGTTCTCCAGGTCGATGTCGACGCCGTCGAAGCCGTACGTCTGCATCAGCGAATACACGGAGTTGGCGAAGTTCGTCGCGGACGTCGAGTCGCTCACCGAGATGGTGCCGTTCTGGCCGCCGATCGAGATGATGACCTTCTTGCCGGCCGCCTGCTTGGCCTTGATGTCGGCCTTGAACTGGTCGACCGTGTACCCGCCGAGCCCGGCGGAGTCGAGGGTGAAGCTCACCGCACCCGGGGTGCCGGTCGCGTCCGCGAAGGCGACGGCGATGATGTCGTACGAGGACGGCACGTCCGAGATCTTCTGCACGGTGGCGCCGTTGTTGAAGTTCTGCCAGTAGCCCGTCACCGCGTGCTTGGGCACGGAGCCGCCCCCACCGGTGCCGGTCGCGGTGGTCGTCGCCGTCACCGCCGACGACTTCGCCGACTCACCGGCCGAGTTGGTCGCGCTGACCTGGAAGGAGTACGACGTCGAGGCCGCGAGCCCGGTGATTGTCGCCGAGGCGCCGGTGACCGCCGAGACCTTGGTGCCGTTCTGGTAGACGTTGTAGCCGGTCGCGCCCGACACCGCGCCCCAGGAGAGGGAGGCGGAGGAGGACGTCGTACCGGAGACCGCGAGGCCGGCCGGGGTCGCCGGGACGGTCGGGGCCGGGTCGGAGCCGCCTCCGCCGTCGGGGCCGTAGACCGAGAAGTCGTCGGCGTAGTAGGCGGGCTGGCCGTACCAGCCGTGCGTCCAGACCGTCACCGAGGTGGTGGAGGCGCCGGTGGTGAAGGTCGTCGACAGCTGCGTCCAGGCCGTGTTCGGGGTCCAGGTCGACACGTCCGTGGTGCCGGTGCCGGTGACGCCCAGGTAGGTGTAGGAGCCCTGCACCCACGCGCTCAGCGTGTACGTGGAGTTGGCCTTCACCGCCACCGTCTGGCTGCACTGGGCGTAGTCCTGCCCGGCCGGGGTCGCCTTCAGCGCGGCGGCGCCGGAGTGGACGGGGGAGGAGACCGTCGTCCCGCTGCCCGCGGAACAGGTCCAGTTGGACAGGCCCGACTCGAAGCCGGGGTTCTTCGCGTTGTTGACGTCGGCGGCGGAGGCGGGGGCGGAGGCGAGGCCCGCCATCGCGAGTGCCGTGGCGAGGGTGGCCACGGCCGACCAGGTGCGGATGCGTCGCTGTCCGGCATGCCGGGACACGAGCCGGGGGATGAGTCTGGGCATGACAAACAAGGTGGTCCAGACCAATTCACGTGTCAATAGGTCCAGACCAAATTCAAGGGTCCGGGGAAACCCCCGCAGGGCTGAACGAGCCCCGGTCATATGCTCAACCTGTCCCGATTTGGCGTCACTTGTGCGGTCACGGATCCCAGACAGCTACACAAACGCTGTTCTCCGGTCACAGGCGCGTGGTTACAGTGCTGAGGAAGTCACGCAATGAAGTCGTCCCGGCTCATTGGAGTAACGCCGGTGGGCCGCCGGGTGTGAAGAGCGGGGAGCTGCGCGTGCCAACTGCCATTGCCGTGACCAGTGCCGACATGGCGCTGCCCGTCCAGGACGAGCGGACCATGCCCGCGGTCGTCCTCAGGGACCTCGACCAGCGGCCCCTCGACCACGCCCTCGCCGAGTTCGTGGGCCTCATCGAGCAGTACGGACACGTGGTCGTCGTCTACTCGGACGCCGTACCGGAGGCCGTGGTCCGGCGCCTGCACACCCTGCGCTCCCTCCTGGAGAGCGACCGGATCGCGCTGTTCCGCCCCGACCTGCCGCCGCTCGGCATCGCCGTGCTGGCCCGGCAGCTGCGCCAGCTGGCCTCCTGCGACCTCAGCCCCGGCGTGCTCGCGTCGGCCGGCCGGCTGCTCACCCACTACATCCACTCCGGCGCCGTCCTCGGCTCCGTCGCCAAGCTGGACCGCGTCCCGGTCGGCCTCAGGACGCACGCCAAGTCCTGGATGCCCGGCACCCAGTTCGGGGTCGTCGCCCACCCCGAGCCGCAACTGGTCCGGATCGCCCCGGAGGCCGTGCTCAACGGCCCCGAGTTCAGCACCTGGATGCTGGTCGCCAGGGGGCAGCTGCAGTCCGACTGGATCGGCGGCCTCGCCAAGGCCTGGGGCGCGTACGGGCTGCGCGAGACCCCGCTGCCCGCCGAGTCCTCCGCGTGGTGGGGCACCGGCCGGCTGATCGAGTTCACCAGCTACCTCGCCGACCTGTCGGTCCTCTACCAACTGGTCACCTCCGTACGGCAGACCAGCTGCCACTGGTGCGGCATCGACGTCATCGGCGACCGCTGCGTCTTCTGCTCCGCCACCCCGCCCGACTACGACCCGCCGACGCCCCGCGCGCTGGAACAGCGGACGCCCGCCTGACCCGTACCTCCCGCCATCGCCCGGTTTCCCCGCTTCCCCCACTCTCCCGCTTCCCCGATGAGGTCGCACGGTCCATGAACTCCCGTCAGCGCCGCGGCGTGATACTCCTGATCCTGTCGGTGCTCTGCGCGCTCGCCGCGTTCGCCGGCGTGCTCTCGGTCATCGACAACGCGAAGTCCGAGGTCGGCCCCAAGGTCACCGCGTACGAACTCCGGTCCGACGTCACGCCGTACACCACGCTGAGTTCGAGCCAGTTCAAGAAGATCTCGCTGCCCAAGCGGTGGCTGTCCGCCAACGCGGTCACCAGCCTCAGCCAGATCCAGGGCAAGATCGCGGTCACCACGCTGAAGAAGGGCTCGCTGCTCCAGACCGACATGATCGTCGACCAGCCCGAGCTGAAGCCGGGCGAGCAGGAGGTCGCCATCATGATCGACGCGGCCACCGGAGTGGCCGGCAAGATCACCCCGGGCTCGCGGGTCAACGTCTACGCCACCTTCGAGGGCAAGCAGCAGAGCGACCCCGACGAGTCGAAGATCATCGTCACCGACGCCCGGGTCCTGGACGTCGGCGCCCAGCTCAGCTACGTGGACCCGGACAACCGGAACCAGCAGCCCAGCGACGCCGTCCCGATCACCTTCGCGCTGTCCACGCTCGACGCCCAGCGCCTCACCTACGCGGAGTCCTTCGCCCAGCGGGTCCGGCTCGCCCTGGTCGCGCCCGGTACGACGACCACCGTGCCGGACAAGGACCGCACCTACGAACTCGCGACGGACAAGTGAGAGGCGCCCTCCATGCCCATCAGGATCCTCCCCGCCGTCGGTGACGTGGACGCCGTCCGCTCCCTCGTCTCCCTGCTCAGCCAGCTCCCGGACGCCGAACCGCTGGCCCCCGTCGTCGACTCCACGCAGCTCGTCGACACCCTCGCCCGGGCCGCCGCCGAGTCCGTCGACGAACTCCCCGAGGTCGTCGTCGTCCACGAACGCATCGGCCCCGTCCCGGCGCTCGAACTGATCCGCGAGGTGGCCCTGCGCTTCCCCGCCGTCGGCGTCGTCCTCGTCACCACCGACACCAGCCCCGGCCTGTTCGCCGCCGCCATGGACTCCGGCGCCCGCGGCCTGGTCGGCCTCCCGCTGAGCTACGAGGAACTGGCCGGCCGCGTCCAGGCCGTCGCCCAGTGGTCCACGGGCGTACGACGCCATCTCGGCCACGGCGCCGACGTCTTCGCCGGCGTCGGCGGCACCGTCGTCACCGTCAGCGGCGCGAAGGGCGGCACCGGTGCCACCCTCGTCGCGGTCCAGATCGCCCTCGCCGCGCAGGCCTCGGGACACTCCACCGCCCTCGTCGACCTCGACCTCCAGACCGGCGACGTCGCCTCCTACCTGGACGTCCAGTTCCGCCGCTCGGTCGCCGACCTCGCCGCGGTCAACGACATCTCCCCGCGCGTCATGGCCGAGGCCGTCTTCCGCCACGACTCCGGGCTCGCCCTGCTCCTCGCACCCGCCGAGGGCGAACGAGGCGAGGAGGTCACCGACCGCGCCGCCCGCCAGATCCTCAGCGCCCTGCGCTCCCGCTACGAGGTGGTGGTCGTCGACTGCGGCGCCCAGCTCGGCGGGGCGGGCGCGGCGGCCGTGGAGACCGCCGACCTCGCCCTCCTGGTCACCACGCCCGACGTGGTCGCCGTACGGGCGGCGAAGCGGACGGTACGGATGTGGGACCGGCTGCAGATCCGCAAGGCCGAGGAGACGACGGTGGTGGTCAACCGGTACACGCGCGGTACGGAGATCCAGCCGGCCCTGATCGCCCGGATCACCGGGACGGCCATGGCGGGCACCCCGATCCCCGCCAACTTCAAGGAACTCCAGGGCGCGGTCGACGCGGGCCGCATGCACGAGCTGGACGCACGGAGCACCGTGAAGCAGGCGCTGTGGGGGCTGGCCGGGGAGCTGGGGCTGGTGCGCACGGGGGAGGGGGCGCCGCCGCCACGCCGGTCCGGGGCACGGGCCAGGGGCGGGGAGCGGGCGGCGGTGGGGTTCCGGCGCCGCAAGGAACTGCCGTGAGAGGCCCGGGGTCGGGTGCGGGTGCGTGGGGGCGGGCCGCGCAGTTCCCCGCGCCCCTGAAGGGGCGCTCACTGCGGCGCCCTGCTTTTAGGGGCGCGGGGAACTGCGCGAACGACCCCCACCGGGCCGCACCCGACCGACGACCCGGTGGACCCGCCCGCGACCGCGGACAGGTGAGCATCGAACTCCTCGGCATGACCCCGGTCATCATCCTCACCCTGGTGCTCATGTGGCAGGCCGTCCTCGTCGGCTACGCCTTCACCCTCGCGGGAAACGCCGCCGACGAGGGCGTACGGGCGGGCACGGCCGTCCCCCGCGGGGAACGCTTCGACGCCTGCCAGCGCGCCGCGCTGGAGGACCTCTCCGGCTCCTGGCGGGCGGGCGCCACCGTGGAACAGTGCGGCGGCACCGGCATGGTGACCGCGGACGTCGCGCTGCGCGTCCCGGTCCTCTTCCCCGGCTCGATCGACTTCCCCGTCACCGTGCACGGCCACGCCGGCACCGTCGAGGAGGTGAAGAACTGAGATGCGCCCCCGTCACCCCCGTAGGCGGCACCGCGACCGCGGCCAGGTCGCCGTCGAGTACCTCGGCTTCCTCCCGGTCCTCCTGATCGTCGGCCTGGCCGGCATCCAGCTCGGCGCCGTCGCCTACGCCGCCGAACAGGCCGGCACCGCGGCGCGGGCAGGGGCACGTGCCGCCTCGCTGCGGCAGGACGTCGGCGCCGCCTGCGCGTCCGCGGTCAGCAGCGGCATCCACGTGACCTGCGTGACCTCCGGCGGCGGCGACTCGGTCACCGTCACCGCCACGGTCCACATCCCCGAACTCATGGGGAAGGACCTCGGCAACGCCACCAAGTTCGCCACGATGCCGGTCGACCACTGAACGAGGAGCACGGACCACCATGAGCCTGCGGGCACGCATCAACTCCCCCGAGGAGCAGGGCAGCCGGGGCGAGGACGGCCACCTGGTCTCCTCGTACCGGGCCAAGCTCCTGGAGGAGATCGACCTCGCCGAGATGAGCGCGCTGGCCGCCGCCGAGCGCCGGGCCCGGCTCGAACGCGTTCTCGGCCACATCATCAGCCGCGAGGGCCCGGTCCTGTCGACCGTCGAACGCTCGCAGCTGATCCGCCGGGTCGTCGACGAGGCCCTCGGCCTCGGCATCCTGGAACCGCTCCTCGAAGACCCGTCGATCACCGAGATCATGGTGAACGGCCCCGACGCGATCTTCGTCGAACGCGGCGGCCGGGTCGAGCAGTTGCCGCTCCGCTTCGTCTCGGCGGACCAGCTGATGCAGACCATCGAACGCATCGTCTCCACCGTCAACCGCCGCGTCGACGAGTCGAACCCGATGGTCGACGCCCGCCTCCCGTCCGGCGAGCGCGTCAACGTCATCATCCCGCCGCTCTCGCTGACCGGCCCCATCCTCACCATCCGCCGCTTCCCGCGCTCCTTCACCCTCCAGGAGCTGATCGGCTTCGGCTCGCTCGACGAGCCCATGGTGTTCCTGCTGGCGGGCCTGGTGCAGGCGAAGTTCAACATCATCGTCTCCGGCGCCACCGGCACCGGGAAGACCACCCTCCTGAACGCCCTGTCCGGCCTGATCCCCGCCCACGAACGCATCATCACCATCGAGGACTCCGCCGAACTCCAGCTCCAGCAGTCGCACGTGGTCCGCCTGGAATCCCGCCCGTCGAACGTCGAGGGCAAGGGCCAGGTCACCATCCGCGACCTGGTCCGCAACTCCCTGCGGATGCGCCCCGACCGGATCGTGGTCGGTGAGGTCCGCGGCGGCGAGTCCCTCGACATGCTCCAGGCCATGTCCACCGGCCACGACGGCTCCCTCGCCACCGTCCACGCCAACAGCGCGGAGGACGCGCTGACCCGGCTCCAGACCCTGGCCTCCATGTCGGACGTCGAGGTCCCCTTCGTCGCCCTGCACGACCAGATCAACAGCGCGGTCGAGGTCATCGTCCAGCTGACCCGGTTCGCGGACGGCGCCCGCCGGATCACCGAGATCGCGATGCTCGACAGCCACGGCAGCGAGTCGTACCGGCTGGCGACCGTGTCCCGTTTCGACGCCCAGCCCATGACCCACGACGGGCGGGTCCACGGCGCCTTCCGCCACCACCCGCTCCCGCGCCGCACCGCCGACCGCCTCTACATGGCGGGCCAGCCGATCCCGCAGGCCTTCGGCGTGGCCCAGCACTTCGACCAGCTCACCACCCGAGAAGCCCGGTAGGCGGCCCATGTCCCTCCACGACCTCGTCACCCTCACCATCGGCATCACCCTGCTGGCCTGCCTCCTGGCCGTGCTGGGCCTGCACGCCTACGCCTCCGGCCGGGCCCAGCGCGCCGCCCTGGTGGACCGCCTCTCCTACTCCGGCCAGGCCCCGCTCTCCGGCCGCCGGCGCCGGTTCCGCACCCTGGACCGCCGGCTGCGCGGCACGTCGGTCGGCCGCCGCCTGGAACTCCGGCTGGCGGCCACGGGCCTGGACGTGACGCCCGGTGAGTTCTTCGTCTACATGCTCGCCGCCGTCGTCTCCCTCTGGCTCATCGGCCAGGCCGCCCTCGCCCCCTTCTTCGGCCCGGTGGCCGGCCTCCTCGGCGTCTTCGCCGCCGCCCAGTTCCTCAACTGGCAACGGCAGAAGCGCATCGAGCGGTTCATCGGCCAACTCCCCGAGCTGGCCCGCATCCTGGCCAACGCCACCCACGCCGGCCTCGCCCTGCGCACCGCGATAGGCATGGCGGCGGAGGAGCTCGAAGCCCCGGCCGGCGAGGAACTCGCCAAGGTCGCCGACCAGTTGGCCGTCGGCCACTCCATGGACGACGCGCTCGGCGAGCTGGCCGAGCGGCTCCCGTCCCGTGAACTGGTCGTCCTCGTCACCACGCTCGTCCTCTCCAACCGGGCCGGCGGCCAGGTCGTCTCCGCCCTGCGCAACCTCACCGAGACCCTGGAGGAGCGCAAGGAGACCCGGCGGGAGATCCGCACCCAGCTCGCCCAGGTGACGATGACGTCGTACGCCGTCCCGGTCCTCGGCATCGGCGCCCTGTTCCTGATGAACGGGGTCAAGGACGGCACCCTCGACCGCATGACGGGCACCGGGCTCGGCCAGGCGGCCGTGCTCATCGCCTTCGGGCTGTACGTCATCGGGTTCGTCCTCATCCGCCGCCTCAGCCGCATCGACGTATAGGGAAGCGGTGGTACGTCACATGGCACTCCTTCTGGCCCTCCTCATGGCTCTCGCCGTCTACGGCGTCTTCGCGGGCGTCCGCATGTACCGCGCGGACGCGAAGCTCCCCGCGGACCTGGCCATCGCCCTGGAGGTCGGCGCCACCCGCACCGGCGCCGCCAACTCCCTCATCGACCGCATGGGCATGCGCTACGCCCCCGCGGTCCTCCGCCTGATGGGCCCGCGCCAGGTGGCCAAGTACCGCCGCAGGATCGACCTGGCCGGCAACCCCGGCGGCCTCACCATCGACCGCTACGCGGCCCGCCGCGCCGTCTACGGCGCGCTCGGCGGCACCGGCTTCGTGGTCTTCCTCCTCCGCGGCCAGTGGCTGGTCGCCGTTCTGCTCCTCCTCTTCGGCGCGTTCTGGACGGAGGTCGGCATCTGGTCGGCGATCCGCCTCCGCAAGGACGTCATCGAACGCACCCTCCCGGACTTCCTCGACGTCCTCGCGGTCGTGGTCGGCGCCGGCCTCGGCTTCCGCCAGGCCCTGGACCGCGTGGCCACCCACTACGAGGGCCCCTGGGCCGACGAACTCCGCATCACCCTGCGCCAGATGGACCTCGGCATGAGCCGCCGCCAGGCCTTCGCGGAACTCCGCCGCCGCAACGACTCCGAACAGGTCGCGATGTTCGTGACGGCACTCCAGCAGGGCGAGGAACTGGGCGCGCCGATCGTCGACACCCTGGTCGCACTGGCCAAGGACATGCGCCGCACCGACGCCCAGAACGCCCGCCGCAAGGCGGCCCGCGCGGTCCCGAGGGCCACCCTCATGATCACCACGTTCATGGTCCCGGCGACGATGCTGCTGCTGGCCGCGGGCCTACTGCTCGGCTCCGGCGTCGACTTCGGGTCGGTCACGGGGAAGTAGAAGGAGAGCGGAGGTGACGACCGTGACGACCAGCGAGACCGAGACCGAGACCGAGACCGAGACCGAGACCGAGACCGGGGCCGGGGCCGGGGCCGAGGCGAAGACCGCGCGGGGCGCGACGGTCACGCAGGGCACGAAGGCCGCGCAGGGCACGATGGTCGCGAACGGCACGACGGTCGCGAACGGCACGACCGCCGTGGACCCGACGATCACCGCGGACCCGACGATCGCCGTGGACGGCGTGAAGGTCGAGGTCCGCGCCCTCCAGGCGATGTGCCGGCAGGTCTTCGGCCTCCGTCTGGCGATGATCGCCGTGGCGACCCCCGCCGCCCTCCTCAACGCCAGTCCCGGCCTGGGCGTCCGCCTGGTCGGCTCGGCCGTGGTCGCCACGTTCATGGTCTCGTACGTCCTCTTCCGGGACTGGCAGCGCTTCGGCCCCCTCCTCCTGCGCCACCCCACCCTCCTGGCCGCCGACACCCTGTTCGGCTCCCTCCTCCTGATATCGGCGGGCCCCGACACCACCCTCGCGTACGTCAGCGTCTGCACCCCGCTCCTCGCCGGCCTCCTCTACAGCTGGCGCGGAGCGGCGGTCTTCGCGTCCCTCCAGTCGCTGATCCTCCTGGTGGCGCAGGAAGCGCTGCACCACCCCCACTCGGTACTGGCCGAGTCCCTCCTCCTTCCCGGCCTCTGTGTCATCACCGGAGCGATGGGCTCGACCCTGCGCAACCTGATGCTCCGCTTCGGCACCGCAACCGAGGCCCTGACCGAGACCCGGGCCCGCCTCGCCGCGACCGAGGCGGCGAGCGCGGCGGCGAACGCGGAACGCGCCCGGCTGGCCCGCGAGATGCACGACTCGGTGACCAAGACGCTGTACGGCGTGGCGCTGGTCGCCGACGGCCTCGCCGCGTCGGCGGCCGTGTCCCCGGACCGCCTGGACCCGGCCCTGATCAGGCAGCAGGCGGAACTGCTGGCGCGCGCGGCACGCAGGGCGGCGGCGGAGTCCCGCGAACTCCTGACGGACCTGCGCGGCGACCCGGAGGCCGACGTACTCTCCCAACTGCGGTCACTGACGAGCGGCTTCACCGCCCGCACGGCCCTCCCCGCCCGGTACGACGGCCCCGCCGCCCCCGTCCCGCTCCCGCCCCCCACCGCCCGCCAGCTGCTGGGCATCGCGGCGGAAGCGCTGGAGAACGCGCACCGCCACGCACACGCGACGAGAGTCGACGTACGGGCCGCCACCACCCCCACCCACCTGGTGGTGACGATCCACGACGACGGCCGGGGCCTGCCCGCGGACACGTCCCTCGAAGATCTGCGCCGTACCGGCCACTTCGGCCTGCTCGGCATGACGGAACGGGCGGCGGCGGTGGGCGCCCGCATCCAACTGACCACCGGCAAGGGCACGGAGGTCCGAGTGGAGGTGCCGCTGACATGACCGACCCGAGCGAACCGACCGCCCCGACGGACACGGCCGACGAACCGGGGGCACTGCGCGTCCTGGTGGCCGACGACAACCCGGTGATCCGCGCGGGCCTGACCGCCGTTCTCTCCGCGGCGGACGACCTCACGGTGGTGGCGGAGGCCGAGGACGGCCGCGCGGCCTACGAGGCGGCCCTGCACCATCGCCCCGACGTCATCCTCCTGGACGTCCGCATGCCCGGCGTGGACGGCATCGCGGCCCTGCCCCACCTGGTCCGCGTCGCCCCGGTCATGATGCTGACGTACAGCGACGGCACGGACCTCGTGCAGGAGGCGGTCCGGCTGGGCGCCGGGGGCTACCTGGTCCACGGCGAGTTCACGACACAGCAGCTGACCCAGGCGGTACGGGACGTGGGCCGGGGCCGCCCGCACTTCACGCCGACGGCGACGAATGCGTTGCTGGCACACGTCAGAGGCCACGCAACTGCACACACAAAACCAGAACTACAGCTTCTGCCTACCGAATTTATCCACACAAGACTTTCGCAACTGCAATCCTCTGTGGGACAGTCATCCCAGTCCCGGTTTCAACTGAGCGGCAGGGAGGCGGAGATCATGGACCTCATCGCGTCCGGCATGAGCAACCAGCAGATCGCCGCCGTCTGCTTCATCAGCGAGAAGACGGTCAAGAACCACATCAACCGCATCTTCGCCAAACTCCACACCCCCACCCGCGCCCAGGCGACGGCCAAGTGGCTGGGGGGTGACCTGGGATGAGGTCCGAGACGAACCGGGTGAACTGGGTCCGGATTTGGGTCCCGGGACCCTCCACCGAAGGGTATGTTCCGCCATACGCTGCCAGGATCGGAACCGAACCCGGAGGGGAGCACCATGAGCAACCTGATGCTGCGGATGCTTGTCGCAATGCAGCGCCGTGCCGACGACCGGGGTCAGACCGCGGTCGAGTATCTCGGGATCATCGCGGTGGTGGTGGCGATCGTGCTGGCCGTTACGGGCACCAGCATCGGGCAGACGATCCTCACCAAGATCACCGCGGAGATCAACAAGATCACGTGATGCGTGTTCGCCGTTACGGCGACTCGGGGCAGGCCTTCCCTATCTACATCACGGTAGTGGGAGGCCTGTTCTTTCTCGCGCTCGCGTACTTCGCGGTCGGCCAGGCCGCGGTGAACCGGAACAATGCCCAGACGGCCGCCGACGCGGCGGCCCTCGCCGCGGCCCTGAACACGCGTGACGAGCTTGCGGACGACTGGGTGCAGGACGTACTCGACCCGACCAAGTGGGATGCGATCTTCCACGGCGACGTGTCGGTGGCCGACTCGTGCTGGCGTGCGCAACAACTCGCCGAGCAGAACGAGGCTACGGCGTCCTGCCCTCCCGGCGGGCCGCTGAGCTTTCGGGTCGAAGCCAAGACGAAGGGGTCTGTTGGTGACTCCGTGGTCCCCGGCACGGAGCACATACAGTCCACGGCCAGCGCCACCGCCGTGATCGAACCGCTCTGCACGTTCACGCTGTCCGGCGCGGGCGGCGTACTTCCCGAGCTCACCTGCAAGGACCGGAACTGGACTCTGGACCCGGACGACCTCACGAACCTTCCGGGACCCGAGGACCTCTTCGACGTCCATCTGGCCGACTGACAAGCGAATCGACGAGTGAAGAAGGAAGCGGTGCGATGAGCATTCGGTTCACTGCGATGGCTCGCAGGGGGACGGTCGCGTTGCTGGTCGCGACCGGTCTGGCCGTGGCGACCGGCTGCGGCGGTGGGGGCGGCGACAAGGCGGACAAGCCCCAGGCGTCGGCCTCCGCCTCGAAGGGCAGCGGATCGAACCCGAGTGCTCAGGAAGGCCAGTCCGAGACGCCGTTGGCCGAACTCAAGGGAACAGACGGCCTGCTCCTTCAGGTCACCTCCGCGCAGCGGGACTCCGGTGGCTTCGTCACCGTCAACGGGGACATCAAGAACGACGGTGCCGACTCGGTTGTCATCCCCGCCCAGGTCAGCGGTGACGAAACGGAGATCACCAAGCACGGCTTCTCCCTCGGCGGGGCCACCCTGGTGGACTCCAAGGGCAAGAAGCGCTACTACGTGCTCCGCGACACGGACGGCCGACCGCTCACCAGCACCGGCATCACGAACGTGGACGCCGGCCAGACCATCCCCGTCTTCATGCAGTTCCCCGCCCCGCCTGCCGACACCACCGAAGTCACCCTCCAACTCCCCACTTTCTCCAGCGGCACCATCAAGATCTCCGGGTGAGGCCGAAGTGACCACTGCACGCCTCCCCCTGACCCTGGGCGCCGCGACGCTCCTCCTCGCCGCGAACCTCTACGGCGCGACGACCGCCCGTGCCGACGGTGGTGACCCGAGCGTCCCCCCGGGCACGGAACCCTCCGCGAGCGCCCCCGTGAAGATCGACCCCACCGACCCCGACCTGAAGCTCCCCGAGGGCGCGACCCTGGCCGAGCCCAAGGTCCTGGACATCAAGTCGGTCGTGGAGGACCAGAGCGGCGACGAACGTCGTGAGGACACCAACGCGGACGTGACGTTCGCCCTCCAGGCCGAGGTGCTGTTCAGCAAGGACAGCGCGAAGCTCAGCGCGGCGGCGAAGGCGCGGATCGGGGCGATCGCGGACGAGATCAGGAAACAGAACCCGACCCAGGTCCGCGTCTTCGGGTTCACCGACAACCTGGGCACCTCGGCCCACGGAGACGTCCTCTCCCGCCAGCGCGCCAACGCCGTACAGGGCGTCCTCGACCAGGACCTGAACGACCCGAACATCACCTTCGACGTACGCGGCTACGGCGAGCAGTACCCGATCGCGGACAACTCGACGGAGGAGGGCAGAAAGAAGAACCGCCGGGTGGAGGTCACGTTCCCGCGGACGGAGAGCTGAGTGCTGTGAGGACACAGGGACGTATACGTGACGTATACTCTTTGCCATGTCCGATGTCATGATCCGCGTGCCTGCCGAAGTCCGTGACCAACTCGCCGCCGTGGCGGAGGCGCGCGGAACCAGTCTTCGTGCCCTCATGCAGGAGATAGCGGCTCAGACTCTGACCCCCCAGCAGATCCAGGAGCGGGCCGAGCGTACGCGTGCTCTCCTTGCCGAGCGGTTCGGTCACTACGTGACCGACGAGGAGTCCGCGGATATGCGGCGCAAAATGCGGGAGGCCACCGCCGCGCACCGGGCCGGACTGGCGGAGGCGGAGTCACCCCGTTGAACATCACCGAACACTATGTCCTCGACAGTGCCACTTTGCTGGCGATGGGCGGGAAGAAGCAGGTCTCCGGGCTCATCCACGCGGCGGCGGCAAGTGATGACGTGCGCCTGTGGGTGCCGGTTCTGTGTCTCCTGGAGGCCGAGCGGGAACGCTCGGGGATCGTCGCTCACGCCGGAGTCCTGCTGGACGTCCTCCGTTTCGTCGATGACGACTACGCGACAGCAATGACAGTTGCCGAGTTGCGCCGAACCGACGTCGACTTCGGTGTTGCAGCTGCCGTACATGTCGCGCGGCCGAATCCCATGCTTCCCGACGGGGCGCTGGTGGCCACGGTCGCGCCAGGGGCCTATGCGGGGCTCGGAGTCGGGGTCATGGACCTGAACCGCTGACGTAGGGCCGAGGCGGCGCGTCCAGCGGGACGCGGACACGGGTGCCGAAGGAGCAGTGCGGCGAGCCCTACTCCACCGCGACCGTCACCTGCGCACCTGTCCGTATCCCCCACCCGGCCATGGCCCCCGCCTCCGCCTCCAGCACATGCCGGGAACGGAGCCGGGGCCGGCCGAGGCGGCCGGGCGGCATTGTGCGCACGGCGATGACGTTCATCCGGCGGTCCAGATAGGCGACGTCGATCGCCATCCGCATCCGGAAGGTGTGGATCCCGTTGGCGGGCGAGAGCAGGATCGCGCCGTCCAGGCGTTCGCGCCCCAACAGCCCCTTGGTACGGGCGCGGTAGGACGTGGCGATCTCCAGCGGAACAGCCTCCGCCCGGCCCCCCTCCCCGTGCACGAGCAACGTTCCCCGGCCGTCCCGCCAGCGCCTCACACCCGACCCCTTCCATGGCTGCACCGCAGGTGCTCGCACCGACCGTATCCACAACGTGGGCGGCAGGTCCTGTCCGAGGCCCGAATACCTGTCACCCGAGCACGCGGAGATCGTTGAGCAGGGCAAGAGACCTCTAGCCCCACCTGGAGTCACCCCAGTGAACCGTCCTGCCCCCCTGCCTCCGGCCGTCACCAGCCCCACCGGGAATGCACATGGCTGACCGGCTGAAGATCGACGGCACGGAACTGGACAGGTTCTTCCGGGACTTGAAGAAGGCGCAGGAGTCGTTCACCGCCTTGCAGGAGGCGTTGCGCGCCCCGGGTGCCGACGGCCTCGGTACGGACGACCTGGACAGGGCCTGTGACCGGTTCCAGGAGGAGTGGCACTACGGGGCGAAGGAGATCGCCGAGCAGATCGGGGAGCTCACGGACATCACGCAGAAGGCGAAGGACGACTTCCGCGAGGTGGACGTGGCCCTGGAGAAGGCCCTGGAGAAGGCGCGGAGCAGGGGCGCGGGCAGGTGACCGTCGCGGGCCGCTACCCCCATCTCGGCTTCGACCCGGCGCCCGGCAGCACCGACCTGGTCCGGGACGTCCACCGCAAGCTGTCCGACTGCGCCAAGGAGATGGAGAGGGCGCACGCCAAGGTCACGAAGCTGATGAACGGCAGCTACTGGGAGGGAGACGCGGCCGTCGCGTTCCGTGCGCAACTGGAGGGCGGCCCGCTGCCGCTCAACCTGAGGAACGGTGCCCACTCCGTCGACCGGGCGGCCGGACAACTGGAGCTCTGGGGCACGGAGCTGGAGGAGTTCCAGCGGCGCGCGAAGAAACTCGACGCCGAGGCCGAGGAGGCCCGCGAGGCGGTGCGGCGGGCCCGGGGCCACGTGGACGCGGCCGAGCGGACCGCGGGCCAGGGCGACTCGGCCCTGCACAAGGCGAACGCCAAGGTCACCGCGGCGCAGGGAGACCTGGACGACGTGCTGAAGCGTGCCCGCTCGCTCGCCGGCGAGCACGAGGAGGCCGCCCGCAGGCGGGCCCGGCACATCGGCGACGCCACACACCGGCTGGCGCCGCACGAGCCGAACGGGTGGGACAGGTTCACCGACTGGCTGGGCGACAACCTCCCCGACATCCTCAGCGCGTGCGCCGCCGTACTGGGCGTGATCGCGCTGCTGGGCCTCACGGCCGTCGCCCCCTGGATGCTGTTCCTCGCGGCGGGCCTGCTCAGCGGAACGGCCTTCGGCCTGCGGGTCAGCGACCCCGAGGTCCTCGCATCCCTGGAGGACGGCTTCACCAAGGGCGAACTGGACGTCGACTTCTGGGGCAACCTGTTGGGCGTCGCGGGGGACTTCCTGGGGATGCTGCCGGGGTTGGGGGCGGTGGCCAAGGGCACCTACCTCGGACTGCGCTCGGTGGGGGAGTCGGGTGAACTGCTTTCGCTCGTGGCCGAGGGCGATGAAGTGCTGTCCCTCGGACAGAGGCTGGCGAGAGCCGGAGCCAATGGCGGAACGTCACTCACGTCGGTCGGCTCCTCGATCAAGTCCGAGGCCGAGGCTGCCGGCGGGGCTGCCAGCTTCCTGGCGCATTCGCGGGTGTTCGGCGGCAGGCTGGCCCCGATCGTGGAGAAGATCGACAAACCCGCGACGATCTTGGGGACCGGCACCGCCGTCTACGGCGTGACGAGCAGCTTCGTCGACACCCTGGACAACGATGCGGCCAAGACGGTCAGCAACCTCCTCGACGGACCCAGAACCCTGGGCATCGACGTCCCGGCGACCATGGGCGCGCTTCACTTCCTCCTGCGCGGTGCGGGCGAGGCCTCATGACCGGCGCTTCGTACGTGATCGATGCCTCGGCCAGGAACGCGGACGCCGACATCTGGTTCGCGTTGCCTTCGGGTTTCGTCCCGCTCCCCCTGCGGGATCTGACGGCCGCAGAGCGCGAACCGGCAGCGGCGGCGGAGCCGTTGGCCTGGCACGGTCCGGTGTTCCGGCTGGCCCGGCTGCTCCTCGAAGCAGGAACAGTGCACTGTTGCCTTGGTCTGCATGCAGATGACGAGGGGGACGGCAGTCCGCTGCTGTCGCTCTTCACGCTTGCCCAGCGGGCCACCGGATGGGCTCCGCGCAGCGTCCTCGCGGCCCGTGCGGCAGCCGGTGCGGAGAACGCCGATCACATCGAGATGCTGGATCTGCCGTGCGGCTCCGCCGCGCTCGTGCAGACACGCACGACCGTGCCACCGCAACTGAACCTCGGTGCCCCGTGCGAACTGCTCCAGGCCACGGTCTACGTGCCATGTCCCGACAGCCGGCGCGTCGCGATTTTCTCCATCGCCACCGCAGCCGCCACGCGCGCGAGGCACTACCGTGCCCTGCTCAAGGAGATCGCCGGCACGGTCAGTTTCGAGAACCCCCTCCCGGACGTAGCCGATGACGTACCCGACAAGGACTGACATGCCGCCCACCTATCCCACGGCCTGGGACGATCAGGCGACCCGCCGGGCCTGGACGAAGCTGCTGATCTGCGCCGCCCTCGGGCAGGTCCTGTGGCCTGCTGCCTGGGCGGCACTGCTGGCGTGGTACGTCAGCATGTCGGTCAGCTGGACTCTGTGGCTCTTCTTCGTCCCGATGGCCTACGCGTTCTACCGGACGTTCCTCCAGTGGGCCTACTGGAGGGGTGCGTTTCGCGCGCGGCGCATCCTGCGTCAGTACCCCTGGCAGATGTACGAAGCTCCGGAGAGCGGGATCGGCAACATCCCCGGTGTCCGCAAGGGCTACGCCTGGTTGAACTTCCCCAACCCGGAGGTGCCGGACCAGCAGGTGACGATGGTGATGCACTCGCACGTGCGCTCCATCTGGTGGGGCGGTCGCCTCGGCAAGCGTGCCGGCGCCGAACGGAAGGCACAGGTACGGGAGATCTGGTTCGCGGGCGATCCCCGCTTTGCCGCAGTGCTCGCGGTACCTGGGCCCCGCCGCCTTTACGTCATCCATCAGCGGCCGAGTTACCACCCCGGTCTCCCCGCCGACGACCATGGAGCCGGCCCCCAGGCACTGGAACTCGCCCGCCGGGCCGGGGCCCGGGTACCGGACGTCAGCTCGGTCGGTCCGTGACCCGGATACCCGCCCGTCGGCACGCGATTCTGTTGTGACGGAGTCGGTCCCCGGGTAATACCTCCCCCATGACATCACTCGGCGCAGTCTTCCGTCCCCAGCTACCCCCCGAGCGTCTGCGGGACGTCGTGGAGGTCGCTGAGGATGTCGGGCTTGAGGAACTGTGGTTGTGGGAGGACTGTTTCCGGGAGGGTGGGATCTCCGCGGCGGCGGCCTCGCTCGGGTGGTCGGAGCGGGTGCGGGTCGGGGTGGGGCTGTTGCCGGTGCCGTTGCGGAACGTGGCGGTCACCGCGATGGAGGTCGCCGCGCTGCACCGGATGTTCCCGGGGCGCGCGATCGTCGGCGTCGGGCACGGTGTGCAGGACTGGATGGGCCAGGTGGGCGCCCGCGCCGACTCCCCGCTGACCCTGCTCCGCGAGCATCTCGACGCCCTGCGCGCGCTGCTGCGCGGGGAGCGGGTCACGGTCGACGGGCGGTACGTCCGGCTGGACGACGTCGCGCTCGACTGGCCGCCCGCCGGCCCCGTCGAGGTCCTCGCCGGCGCCGAGGGACCCCGTACCCTCCGCCTGTCCGGTGCCGCCGCCGACGGGACCGTTCTCACCTCCGCCACCTCGCCCGACGGGGTGCGCCGGGCCCTGCGGCTCATCGAGGAGGGGCGGCTGGCCGCGGGGCGGGGCGCGGACGAAGCGCACAAGGTGGTCGTGTACCTGCTGACGGCCACCGGGACCGACGGCCCCGCCCGGCTCCGTGCCGAACTCGTCGCGGAGGGGCTGGAGTCCGTCCCCGACCTCGGGGTCGCCGGCGACGCGGACGCCGTCGCCAAGGCCGTGCAGCGGCTCGTGGAGGCCGGTGCCGACACCGTCATCCTCCAGCCGACCGCGGACGAACCCGATCCCGAGGGCTTCGTACGGTTCACCGCGGAGGAGGTCCGGCCGCTGGTGGCGTAGCGCCGGCCGCCCGGCGTTGTCAGTGGCGGGTGCCAGACTCGCCGGCATGACGACCGATGACGTTCGGCTGCGGCCGGTGCAGGACGCCGACCTCGAGATCTTCCTCGCCTACGAGCACGACCCGGAGGCCGTCCGGCGGTCGAGGTTCACGCCCCGGCCGCGCGAGGCCTTCCTCCGGCATTGGCGGGAGCGGGTGCTCGGGAACCCGACCGGCCGGGTGCGGACCGTCGTCGCGGACGGCGAGGTCGCGGGGAACATCGTCGCCTGGTGGGACGGCGAGCGCCGGTTCACCGGGTACTGGCTCGGGCGGGCCTACTGGGGGAGAGGCGTCGGCAGCCGCGCCCTCGCCCTCTTCCTCCAGGAGGAGACCGTACGGCCCCTGTTCGCCGACCCCTTCGCCGGGAACACCGCGTCGGTGCGGCTGCTGGAGAAGAACGGCTTCGTGCCGTACCAGGGCGGGGGCGGGGGCGAGGGCGAGGGCCGGGGCGGGGGCGGCGACCAGGACGAGGACGGGGAGCAGGACGTGGACGAGGGGTACGTGCTGCTGGTGCTGCGCGACCACGCCACGGGGGCGGCTACGACGGCACCTTGACGCCCCGCCCCCGCCCCCGCCCCGCCGCCTGGCCCCGCTCCCCGCCCCGCTCCCCGCCCCGTCCCCGCCCTCGTGGCGGGGGCGCCGCCTCCGGTTGCGTCACGCCGTGCCCGTGGCGCGCGGATGGTCCCCCGTCGCCCCGTCGATCAGCTCCCGCAGGATGTCCATGTGCCCGGCGTGCCGCGCCGTCTCCTCGATCATGTGGACGAGGACCCAGCGGAGCGAGACCTCGTGATCGCGCCAGTCCGGGCGGCCCGGCGCGTCCAGCGGGCGGCCGGTGATCACCGCGTCGGACGCGGCGCGCGCACGGCCGTAGAAGTCGGTGATCTGCCGGGTGGTCTCATCGGGGCCGATCGACAGGTCGTCGTCGGTGTAGGGGTCGAACCACAGCGGCTCGACCTCGCCGCCGAACGACGAGACGAACCAGCCGTACTCCACCGAGGCGAGATGCTTCACCAGCCCCAGCAGGTTCGTGCCCGACGGCGTCATCGGGCGCCGCAGCTGTTCGTCGTCCAGGCCCTCCAGCTTCCACAGGACCGCGTCCCGGTGCCGGTCCAGGCTCGCGTGCAGGATCTCTCTCTCGCCGGCGGTGTACTTCTCGTCAGTCGTCATGGTGGGCGAAATTAGCAGCGGGCACCGACAACCCCCTGCGACCATGCGGGGCATGGCCGCGCAGCAGACACACCGCACCTTCGAGGACCTCGTCGCCGAGGGCGCCGCCGTGCCGACCGAGGGATGGGACTTCTCCTGGTTCGAGGGGCGGGCCACCGAGGCACGCCCCTCCTGGGGGTACGCCCGGGCGGCCGGCGGGCGGCTGGCCCGGGCCGCGGCGGCGCTCGACATCCAGACCGGCGGCGGCGAGGTGTTCGACGTCGCCCTCGGTACGGCGGCCCCGGACCGGCCCCGGCTGCTCGCCGCCACCGAGGGCTGGCCGCCGAACGTCCCGAAGGCGAGCGCGCTGCTGGGCGCCCGCGGCGTGGTGGTCGTCGCCTCGCCCGAGGACGCTCCGCTGCCGTTCGCCGACGGGACCTTCGACCTGGTGCTGAGCAGGCACCCGGTGCGCGCCCACTGGGCCGAGATCGCCCGTGTGCTGCGGCCGGGCGGCACGTACTTCGCGCAGCACGTCGGGCCCGCCAGCGTCTTCGAGCTCGTCGAGTTCTTCCTCGGCCCGCGGCCGGAGGCCGTCCGCGGTGTCCGTCACCCCGACGCCGAGCGCGCCGCGGCGGAGGCGGCCGGGCTGGAGGTGGCCGGGCTGCGGGCGGAGCGGCTGCGGATGGAGTTCCACGACATCGCGGCCGTCGTGCACTTCCTGCGGAAGGTGGTGTGGATGGTCCCGGGGTTCACGGTCGAGGCGTACGAGCCGCAACTCCGCGCCTTGCACCGGCGGATCGAGACGGAGGGGCCCTTCGTGGCGCACAGCTCCCGGCACCTCTTCGACGCCCGTAGACCGGTGCGCCGGCCCTGATGCACCGGCCTTGCAATGCCAGGCGGCGAAGAATGGCCAAGAACCGCCGCCGGGACCCCCGGACGCCCGCGCGGCCGAGCGGAGAGTGAAACGATCAAGGCGGGTCATCAAGGGGCTTCGGTGATCAATGCGGGCAACTCGTGCACTATGGAGCAGATCTGCGCATAAGTGAAGAGCGAACCCCTTCGTTCATCTCTCATTTTCACAGCTTTCTCACATCGTTACCTCATTTGCTCCGTATCGCCCGATCGGCTCACGTAAGTTCAGACCAAGGCAATTCGCGTGAGCAAAGCTGCGCGGGCGGTACCGCGCAGTGGAGGGGGCTGCGCGGTGCCGTATCGCCCCACTCGCCCCCGTCAAGCCGCCGTTCGCACCCGGGGTAGCCCGTCGGGGGGACGGGTGAGCAACTCGCCGAGTCGTCCACAAGACGGCTCAAACCCTCTTGATCTCCCCGTAAGCGGCTACTTTTCCTGGGATTCCGTTGTGAATCGGCCACGCTGGACTCCCGAATCCAGTGTTTCGGGCCCATCGGGGCGTCGCCGGATGACTCCGGAGAGTAGTTGATGCGCGCTGATGCGCGCAGCATCACTTACGAAGGGTTATGGTGGAAGCCCCCCCTCGGGCCGGTCCGTCTCCCCCCCCACGGACCGGCCCGTTTTTTCACCCACTTTTGAATCGGCCCCAGGGCCGTGCCCCGAACGGGCGCGGGGGAGTGCGCGACCAGCCACGACCCGCCCGCGGTCACGCGAAGGCCCCAACCCCCCACCCCCCGGGGCGTCAACGGGCTCAACCCCCGGAGGGGTAGGCTTCCGCCCGCGGACTCCCGCATCCCCAAGCACGCGGACTCCACGCGACTCCACGCGGACTCCCGCATCCGATTCACGAGGGGCGGACTTCAAGTGAACCTGCGCGACAAGCTGCGCGGCCTGCTCGTCAGGCTCTACGCACGCCGGGTGGAAGGCCACCTGGACCACGCTCAGGTGCCCAAGCACATCGGCGTCATCATGGACGGCAACCGGCGCTGGGCGAAGGCCGCGGGATCCAGCACGGTCCACGGCCACCGCGTCGGCGCCGAGAAGATCGAGGAATTCCTCGGCTGGTGCTCCGAGACCGACGTCGAGGTCGTCACCCTCTGGCTGCTGTCGACCGACAACTTCGACCGCGCCAAGGAGGAGCTGGTCCCGCTCCTCGGCATCATCGAGGACGTCGTCCGCACCCTCGCCGCCGACGGCCGCTGGCGCGTCCACCACGTCGGCACCCCCGACCTGCTGCCCGCCCCGATGCAGACCGCGCTGAAGGAGGCCGAGGAGGCCACCGCGCACGTCGACGGAATACTGGTGAACGTCGCCATCGGCTACGGCGGCCGGCAGGAGATCGCCGACGCCGTCCGCTCGATGATCCTCGACGCCCACGACAAGGGCGTCGCGATGGACGACCTCGCCGACGCCGTCGACGTCGACATGATCGGCCGTCACCTCTACACCGGTGCGCAGCCCGACCCGGACCTGGTGATCCGCACCAGCGGAGAGCAGCGGCTGTCCGGATTCATGCTCTGGCAGACCGCCCACTCCGAGTACTACTTCTGCGAGGTCTTCTGGCCCGCGTTCCGCAAGGTCGACTTCCTGCGCGCCCTGCGCGACTACGCGGCCCGGCACCGCCGCTACGGCGGGTGACGTCATCGTGACGGCGGACGTCAACACGGCATACGACCCCCGGCACCGCCGCCACGCTGGATGACCACGTCGTCACGGTGGATGACCTCTCGCCACCCATGAGGCGTAAATCACCCATATTGGGGCGCGAGTAACACGGAGTTCACCTGCGCGTCGTTGCGGACCGTGGCATGGCGGCGCATGTTCGAGGGCATAAGCCAGACAGGTCGACGCCCGAACCCCGGGCATCGGATCTCAGCGGGCGGCTCGGGGCCGTCCGCCCGGGAGGCCCTTTGCACCAGCCCGACCGTGCGGTCACGGCACGGAAGAAGCAGCGGGGGGCCGGTTTTCGGCCCGTGCAGGGCGGCCGTCAACCGGTCCAGCTCGCCATCGTCGCTCCCCGACCTCATCCGAGGGGGTACGTCCTTCCGTGGTGACCAGCACAACGCGCCGCAAGTCCGACCGGCGCACCTATGTTCTCGACACCAGCGTCCTGCTGGCCGACCCGAACGCCATGGCCCGCTTCGAGGAGCACGAGGTAGTGCTCCCGATCGTCGTGGTCACGGAACTGGAGGCCAAGCGGCACCATCCCGAACTCGGTTACTTCGCCCGGCAGGCGCTGCGCCTGCTCGACGACTACCGGGTCCGGCACGGCCGCCTCGATGCCCCCATCCCGATCGGGGAACTCGGCGGCACCATCCGTGTCGAGCTCAACCACTCGGACCCCAGCGTGCTGCCGAGCGGCTACCGCCTGGGGGACAACGACTCCCGCATCCTCGCGGTCGCCCGCAACCTGCAGGCCGAGGGGTACGACGTCACCGTCGTCTCGAAGGACCTGCCGCTCAGGATCAAGGCCTCGTCGGTCGGTCTCCTCGCCGAGGAGTACCGCGCCGAACTCGCCATCACGGACTCCTCCGGCTGGACCGGGATGTCCGAACTGACCCTGCCCGGCGAACAGGTGGACATCCTCTTCGAGGAAGGGCACGTGTACGTCCCGGAGGCCGCCGACTTCCCGGTGCACACCGGGCTGACCATCCAGTCGGAGCGTGGCAAGGCGCTCGGCCGGGTGACCGCGGAGGGCACCATCCGCCTGGTGCGCGGCGACCGCGAGGCGTTCGGCATCAAGGGCCGCAGCGCCGAGCAGCGCATCGCGCTGGACCTGCTGCTCGACCCGGACGTCGGGATCGTGTCGATGGGCGGCCGGGCCGGCACCGGCAAGAGCGCGCTGGCGCTCTGCGCGGGCCTGGAGGCGGTCCTGGAGCGCCGGCAGCACCAGAAGGTGATGGTCTTCCGGCCGCTGTACGCGGTCGGCGGGCAGGAGCTGGGCTATCTGCCGGGCTCCGAGGCGGAGAAGATGAGCCCGTGGGCGCAGGCGGTCTTCGACACCCTCTCGGCGGTCACCAGCCGCGACGTCATCGAGGAGGTCACCGCCCGCGGGATGCTGGAGGTGCTGCCGCTCACCCACATCCGCGGCCGTTCCCTGCACGACGCGTTCGTGATCGTGGACGAGGCCCAGTCGCTGGAACGGAACGTCCTGCTGACCGTTCTGTCCCGGATCGGCGCGAATTCGCGGGTCGTTCTGACCCACGATGTGGCGCAAAGGGACAATCTGCGAGTGGGGCGTTACGACGGTGTGGTCGCCGTCGTGGAGAAGCTGAAGGGGCATCCGCTGTTCGCGCATGTCACCCTTACCCGGTCCGAGAGGTCCCAGATCGCCGCCCTTGTGACCGAAATGCTGGAGGACGGGCACATCTGAGCCATCTGGCCCCTGTGTCCAACTTGGGCTGACAGTCCACCCGTTGGCGCCGTCCGGCAAAGGCCCCGAGCCTAGCCGGGCGGCGCCTTCGCGCGTGGCGGTTTCCTGAAATCCCCAGGGAGAAACCGGATGTGAGCTTTCACACGCAACTCTGAATTGCCACCCGGCGTCGGGTTACGGCAGAGTCTCACTCCTGTCAGGCCCCGCATACGACACACCCGTACCCCCAGCGGTACGGAACAACAGAAGCATCACTGCTAATTCCATAGCGACGTCGTATGCCGCCCGAGCACCATGTGCGCTCCCTTCCGGAGTTGCCCACCGGGCCCGTGTCTCCCGTGACCCAGTAGTGAGGAGACCTGTGTCAGGGGCAAGATTGCGTCCGCCAGGGTCACCGAAGCGGGCGATGCTGGAAGGAAACCGTGTGAGCCGGATCTCGGTCCGGGGATTCGCAGTGGCTTCGGCCACCGCGGTCACCGCCGTCGGAAGCGTCGTGGGTGTGGCCTCGGGCAGTGTTGCCCAGCCGAACAACGACGCCGAGGCTACGGCAGCCGACGCCACGCTCCTCGCGGATCTGCCCGCGGGCCAGCAGGCCCAGGTGCAGACCGCGTCCCTGACGCAGCAGGCCGACGCCGTGGCGATCCAGGCGGACGCGTCCGCCAAGAAGGACGCCGAGCAGGCCGCGCGGGTGGCGGCAGCCAAGACCGCGGAGGCCAAGAAGGCCGAGGCGGAGAAGGCGGCCAAGGAGGCCAAGGAGCGCGCCGAGGCGAAGGAAGCGGCCAGCCGGTCCTCCGTGTCCGCGTCCAGCTTCCCGGTCCAGAGCTCGTACACCGTGGCGCAGATCCAGGCGATGGCGCAGCAGATGGTGGCCAGCGGCCAGTACCAGTGCTTCAGCAACATCGTGGACCACGAGTCCAGCTGGAACTACCAGGCGGTCAACGCCTCCTCCGGTGCCTACGGTCTCTTCCAGGCCCTGCCCGGCTCCAAGATGTCCTCCGTGGGCGCCGACTGGCAGACCAACCCGGCCACGCAGATCAAGTGGGGCCTCAACTACATGAACTCCCGGTACGGCAGCCCGTGTGAGGCGTGGTCGTTCTGGCAGGCGAACCACTGGTACTAGGCGTTCCGCCGGGTCAGCCGACAAACGGCGCTGCGGTCCGTCGTAGTCTGCGGGTCGTGTGTGGCTGAGCGCGCAGTTCCTCCCCCAGCCTTCGGCCGGGGGTACCCCCAGCGCCCCTTCGGGGCGCTCACTGCAGCGGACCCTTCTCTCAACCTTCGGCAGCCCCTCCCCGTCCTAGGGGGAGGGGCTGTTGCCCTGTACGGTCGTTGCGGACGACTCCAGGGGGGAGTGGTGGGGAGAGGGCGGATCATGTCGCGCGTGCCTGAGTGGCTCGGCCGTATCGGGGCCGGACTGACCGAGATGGGCGAGCGGTTGGACGAGCGGCGGGCCGAGGTGGAGCGGGAGCACGCCGCGCCGGAGCCGCCCGCTCCGGCCGTACCCGTCCCGGCACCCGCCCCGGCCCCGGAGCCGCAGGCACCCGCGCCCGTCCGGAAGCCGGTGCCGCGTCCCGACCCGGTGACCGCCATCCCGTGGGGTGTGCGGGTCGCCGCCGAGGCCGGCTGGCGGCTGCTGGTGCTGGCCGGC
Organism: Streptomyces sp. NPDC048278; assembly: GCF_040652195.1. Lineage (NCBI taxonomy): Bacteria > Bacillati > Actinomycetota > Actinomycetes > Kitasatosporales > Streptomycetaceae > Streptomyces > Streptomyces sp. NPDC048278. The sequence goes on along the minus strand of NZ_JBEZLP010000033.1, from coordinate 59,308 downwards.
GCGGTCTGGATCCTGATGCGGGTCATCAGCTCCGTGCAACTGGTCGTGTTCGCCTTCGTCGTCGCCCTGCTCATCACCGCCCTGCTCCAGCCCACCGTCGCCCGGCTGCGCCGCTACGGTGTGCCGCGCGGCCCCGCCACCGCGCTCACCGCCATCTCCGGCTTCGTGGTGATCGGCCTGATGGGCTGGTTCGTGACCTGGCAGGTCATGGAGAACATCGACACGCTCTCCGACCAGATCCAGAACGGCATCGACGACCTGCGCAACTGGCTGCTGAAGAGTCCGTTCCACGTCACCGACAAGCAGATCAACCAGATCGCCAAGAACCTCCGCGAGGCGATCGGCGCCAACACCGACCAGATCACGTCGTTCGGCCTGGAGGGCGTCCAGGTCGTCGTGGAGGCCCTGACCGGCCTGCTGCTGGTCTTCTTCTCCACGCTCTTCCTGCTCTACGACGGCGACCGCATCTGGAAGTGGTTCCTCAAGCTGGTCCCCGCCGCCGCCCGCGAGGGCGTGGCCGGCGCCGGCCCGCGCGCCTGGCGCACGCTCACCGCCTACGTCCGGGGCACGGTCCTGGTCGCCCTCATCGACGCCATCTTCATCGGCATCGGCATCTACTTCCTGGATGTCCCGATGGCCGTGCCGCTGGCCGTCTTCATCTTCCTGTTCTCCTTCATCCCGCTGGTGGGCGCCGTCGCCTCCGGCGCGCTGGCGGTGATCGTGGCACTGGTCACCCAGGGCGTCTTCACCGCGGTCATGACCCTGGCCGTCGTCCTCGCGGTCCAGCAGATCGAGGGCCACATCCTCCAGCCGTTCATCCTGGGCCGGGCGGTCCGCGTCCACCCCCTCGCCGTGGTCCTCTCGGTCACGGCCGGCAGCCTCGTGGCGGGCCTGGGCGGCGCGGTGGTGGCCGTACCGCTGGTGGCGGTGACGAACACGGTGGTCAGCTACCTGCACCACTACTCACGCGAACGGTACGGGGCCACCGAGCCCGACGACGCCGACCAGCCACACAATGCACACGATGCGCCCCGTCCGGTACCTGACGAGGGCGAGGGCGACGGTGATCAGCCACATGATTCAGCCCGTCCGGCGTTTGAGGACGAGGCCGTTCAGGCCGAAGGGGGGTCTGGGGGCGCAGCCCCCAGGGACGCGGAAGACCCCGCCCACCAGAGGTGAACGGGGTCGGTGCGGCGGCGCCTACTCGAACTCGGCCAGCACGGCCTCGGCCTCCAGGGCGGAGCCGACCGCCTGGACCACCGAGGCGATCTTGAACGCCTCCTGGACCACCTCACGGCCGACCCCCGCCTTGCGGAGCACCTGCTCGTGGGAGTCCAGGCACATCCCGCAGCCGTTGACCGCGGACACCGCGAACGACCACAGCTCGAAGTCGACCTTGTCGACCCCGGGGTTGGCGAGGACGTTCATCCGCAGACCCGCGCGCAGCGTCCCGTACTCGTGGTCGGACAGCAGGTGCCGGGTGCGGTAGAAGACGTTGTTCATCGCCATCACCGCTGCCGCGGCCTTCGCCGCCGTGTACGCCTCGGGCGTGAGGTTCGCCTTCGCCTCCGGTGCCAGCTCGCGCAGCACGATCGGGGAGCGGGCGGCGATGGCGGTCGCCAGGACCGTGCCCCACAGCTGCTGCGCCGGCAGCTCCGAGTTGCCGATGACCGAACCCAGGTTGAGCTTCAGGTCCTTGGCGTAGTCCGGGACACGGGACTTGAGGGCGTCGAGGGACACGGGGTCACTCACCCGCCAGCAGCGCGACCGGGTCGAGGGTGTCCTCGCCCTTGGACCAGTTGCACGGGCAGAGCTCGTCGGTCTGCAGGGCGTCCAGGACCCGCAGGACCTCCTTGGGGTTACGGCCCACCGAGCCCGCGGTCACCATGGAGAACTGGATCTCGTCGTTCTGGTCGACGATGAACACCGCCCGCTTGGCGAAGCCGTCCTCGCCCTCGATGCCGAGGTCGCGCATCAGCTCGTGCTTCGAGTCGGCCATCATCGGGAACGGCAGGTCGCGCAGGTCGTCGTGGTCCTTGCGCCAGGCGTGGTGGACGAACTCGGAGTCACCGGAGAAGCCGAGGACCTGCGCGTCGCGGTCGGCGAACTCCTCGTTCAGCTTGCCGAAGGCGGCGATCTCGGTGGGGCACACGAAGGTGAAGTCCTTGGGCCACGCGAAGACCACCTTCCAACCCTGGTAGGTCTTGTGGGTGATCGTCTCGAACTCCCGGCCCTTCTCCAGCGAGACGCAGGCGGTCAGTTCGAACTCGGGGAACTTGTCACCGACAGTGAGCACACGCTCTCCTTGCAGCGCGGAGCACCCCGGATCGCGGGGCCGGCTCCGATGGGTTGGACGCCGCCGATCGTGGCACAAGGTGCATTGATTCCTGAAATAGCTACACTCGGTCGGGTTGATCGGAGGTGGCTATTAGTGGCTGTGGGTAATTCCCTGGGGAACGGTACCGGGGGCGGGGCCGGGGCCGGCGGCAGGCGGCGGCAGCCGAGTCTGGCGCAGCTGCGCGCCTTCTCCGCGGTCGCCGAGCACCTGCACTTCCGGGACGCGGCAGCCGCGATGGGCATGAGCCAGCCCGCGCTCTCGGGTGCGGTCGCGGCCCTGGAGGAGACGCTCGGCGTCACCCTGCTGGAGCGGACCACCCGCAAGGTGCTGCTGTCGCCCGCCGGTGCGCGGCTCGCCGTACGGGCGAAGGCGGTGCTGGACGAGGTGCAGGCGCTGCTGGCCGAGGCCGAGGCGGTACGGGCGCCGTTCACCGGCGCGCTGCGGCTCGGGGTGATCCCCACCGTCGCGCCGTATCTGCTGCCCACGGTCCTCGGACTGGTCCACGACCGCTATCCGGACCTCGACCTCCAGGTGCACGAGGAGCAGACCGCCAGCCTCCTGGACGGGCTCGCCGCCGGCCGGCTCGACCTGCTGCTGCTCGCGGTTCCCCTGGGCATCCCCGGGGTGGTCGAACTCCCGCTGTTCGACGAGGACTTCGTGCTCGTCACACCGCTCGGGCATCCGCTCGGCGGCCGTACCGGCATCGCCCGCGAGGCGCTCAGGGAGCTGAACCTGCTGCTCCTGGACGAGGGGCACTGCCTGCGCGACCAGGCCCTGGACATCTGCCGGGAGGCGGGTCGGGCGGACGTCGCGGTGACCACCACGGCCGCCGGGCTCGCCACCCTCGTCCAGCTGGTCGCCGGCGGGCTCGGCTGCACCCTGCTGCCGCACACCGCCGTCAAGGTCGAGACCAGCCGCAGCGAGCAGTTGCTCACCGGTTCCTTCGCGGAGCCCGCGCCGAGCCGCCGGGTCGCCCTCGCGACGCGCGCCGGGGCGGCGCGCGGCGCCGAGTACCGGGAGCTGGCGGCGGCGTTGCGCGAGGCGCTGCGGCCACTGCCCGTCCGGGTCCTCGGCGCCGGTGCCTGACGCGGGCTACTCGGTGCGCAGGCCGTCGGGGCGCATCAGCCGCAGCAGCGGCGGCAGGCTGAGCAGGGTCACCGCGAGGACGACCGCCGCGCCGAAGCCGGTCATCGCCAGCACCCCCGGCCAGTCCACGTGCACCGTGGAGCCGACCATCTTCAGCAGCACCGTGCCGAGCGTCAGCCCCACCACGCCGGCCAGCAGCAGGCCGAGCCCGACCGGGATCGCGGTCTGCCACAGCACCGACAGGCTCAGCGTGCGGCGCCGGGTGCCGAAGGCGACCAGGGCCGACAGCAGCTTCCTGCGCTCACGCAGCTGCTCCAGCTGGCCGACCAGCAGACTCGCGCCGATCAGCGTCAGTACGGCGGCGGCACCGACGAACAGCCCGGTGCGGATGGAGCCGAACTGGCCGTCCTGCTCGAACGTGGTCAGCGCCTGCGCCTGCATCAGCGGGTCGATCCGGACCGCCGTGTTGATCACGTACTCGTTGGCGTCGTGGACCGCTGAGTCGATGGACAGGTAGACCACACCCCGCACCGCCGTACTGGCACCGTGCGGCAGCGCGCCCGGGGTGAGCAGGAAACCGCCGCGCTTGTAGCCGGTGGGGTCCTCGCGGGACTCGGCCTGCTTCAGCTGCGCCGGTACCGTCCAGGGGCTCGGTGAGGCGTCGTCGTCGCCGCTGTAGGAGGGGTCGAGGTACAGCGTCCGGCCGTGCTTCGCCCCGGCCGCCAGCAGCTTCGTGGTCTCGGAGTCGCTGTCGGACCCCTTCACCACGAAGGTGTCGCCGTCGTGGCAGGACGGCAGGGTGGCGACCTCCCGCAGCGAGGCGCAACTGCCCACGCTCACCGAGGCGGTCCGGTTCGGGTCCTTCTTCCGGTCGCCTGCCTCGCCGTCGGCGATCGAGACCACCTTCCGCACGCCCTTGGTGCCGGTCATGGCCTGGGCGACCTCGGGCACCTGGACGCCCGCCGGCACCTGGACCGACATCTGCGCGCGGGTGAGGTCGTTGCCGGTCCGCTTGGTGTAGTCGGCCTGGACGCCGGAGAAGAGCATCTGGAGCGCGATCGCGCCGGCCACCGCCACCGCGATGCCGTTGACCAGCCGGGCCGCCGTGCCGCTGCTCAGCTGGAGGCGGCGGACGGCCAGCTGCCAGGCCACCGCGCCCGCGCCGAGGCGTGCGACGACCGCCTCGACGACCCACGGCAGCAGGGCCGTGACGCCGACCAGGAGCAGCAGGACACCACCGGTGACCAGGTACTCGTTGAAGTCGCCGCCGTTGCGGCCCTGCCCGATCATCGGGTAGAGCGCGGCCAGACCGGCCACCGGGAGGAGCAGCCGCCACCACAGGCGACGGGGCCTGGGCTTCGCCGTCCGCACCACGCCGAGCGGTTCGATGACCACCCCGCGCAGGGTGAACATGGTCACCAGCACGGCCGCCGCCGGGACCGCGACCGCCACCAGCGCGGCCAGCAGCGGCGAGGGGTTGAGGTAGCTCGGGAACACGCTGGTGCCGAACACCTCGGCGTTGCCCGCGAACTGGCGGCCGACGAGGAAGAAGCCGGCGCCGAGGACGAGTCCGAGCAGTGCGCCCGCCATCGCCTCGCCGGCCGCGATCCGCCGTACCATCCGGCCGTCGGAGCCGACCAGCCGCAGCGCGGCCAGCCGCCGGTCGCGGCGCTCGCCGCCGAAGCGGACGGCCGCCGCGACGAACACGGCGACCGGCATCAGCAGCACCACGAACACCAGCAGCACGAGCAGGGTGAGGACCGGGTCGGACTCCGCGTCCGGCGACCGGGGGCTGCCGAAGTGGTCGATCCGGGCCACGTCCGGCGGGTGGATGTGGGCGGCGAGGTCGTCGGAGCCCGCGTAGTAGGCGAGTTCCTGTGAGCCGGTCAGCCCGCTCTCCGCGATGGTGGCGGTCACCCGGTAGGGCAGCCGGGCCCGCAGCAGCGCCCCGTCGGGGGAGTCGAGCAGCCGCTTCAGCGCGGGCGAGACGGCCATCTCGCCGGGCGCGGGGTACGCGGTGAGCCCGGGCGGCACCGGCGCCTGGTCGCCCTCCCGCTGGATCACCCGGCCGCGGATGTCGCTGCCGCGGTAGGGCGTCTCGATGTCCGCGATGACGAACGTCTTCTCGCCGGCCTTCATGGGGTGGCCGAAGACGTACGTGTAGTCCGCCCGTGCCACGTCGCGCTGGTGGCGCACGGCCAGCGCGTTCGGGAGGGCCGTGGTCAGCAGCAGCAGCGCCACCCCGAGGCCCACGCCCACCGCCGTCATCGCGGCCCGGAACCAGCCCTCCCGGCCGCCCCCGAAGGCGAACCGGACCCCCATGGCCAGATCCCTGCACCACTGCCTGACGTTCATACCGCCCGCTCCATGTCCCGGGACTTCCCGTCCCGTACGACGATCTCGCGGTCGGAGTAGGCGGCCACCCGTGCCTCGTGGGTGACGAGGACGACGGCGGCGTTGGTGGAGCGGGCGGCGTCGGTCAGCAGCTCCATCACCCGCTCGCCGTTGAGCGAGTCGAGCGCGCCGGTCGGCTCGTCCGCGAACAGCACCCGGGGACCGGTCACCAGCGAGCGGGCCACCGCGACCCGCTGGCCCTGGCCGCCGGAGACCTCGCCGGGCCGCTGCTTCGCGAGGCCGTCGACCTCCAGCTTCTCCATCCAGCCCAGCGCGGCCCGGTGGGCCTCCTTGCGGGAGGTGCCGTTCAGCCGCAGCGGCAGCGCGACGTTCTCCACGCAGGTCAGTTCGGGCACCAGCTGGCCGAACTGGAAGACGAACCCGAACTCGCTGCGCCGCAGCGCGCTGCGTTCGGCGTCGCTCATGGTGGCCATCTCGCGCCCGGCGTAGAGGATCGAGCCCGAGTCGGGCGGCACGATGCCGGCGAGGCAGTGCAGCAGCGTCGACTTCCCGGAGCCGGACGGCCCCATCACGGCGACGACCTCGCCCGGGTGTATGGAGAACTCGGCCCCGTCGAGGGCGACGGTCGGGCCGTACGCCTTGCGGAGGTCGGCGGCCGTGAGCAGCGAACCGGCGGGAGCGTTCACTTGGCCACCTCCGCGCGGAGCTTGTCGAGCCGGGCCGCGGTCAGTTCCAGCCAGCGCAGGTCGGCCTCCAGGTGGAACAGGGCGTGGTCGCAGACGAGCTGGTCCGCGAGATCGCCGTGGCGCTTGCGGTCGGTGAGGATGCGCATGCTGCGCAGGTGCTCGGAGCGCTGGCCGTCGAGGATGTCACCGGCGTTCCGGTGCGTCAGCAGCGCGAGCACGACCTTGGTGTACAAGGTCGACTGGAGGTACTCCGCCGGCTTCTCGGGTGTCGCCAGCCACTGCTCGACGTCGGTGACCCCGGCGTCGGTGATGGCGTACCGCTTCCGCTCGGGTCCGCCGCCGGCCTCGATGCCGTCGACTTCCACGAGCCCGTTCTTCAGCAGCCGGGACATCGTCGAATAGACCTGGCCGTAGTGGAGCGGCCGGTCGTGACCGAACTTCTCGTCGAAGGCCCGCTTCAGGTCGTAACCGTGGCGCGGGCCGGACTCCAGGAGCCCCAGGAGGGTGTGACCGATGGACATGGGGAGGACTCTACACACGGTGTATACGCCGCGTGTATACGCGCCGTGTGTAGATCATGGCCCGCTGTACGGACCCGCAGGTGGGGCGCGGGCGGGGGGTGATTGTCACGGTTCTGCGACAGGGCGGCGCCGGTGCGATGTCACAGCGGCGGGGGCCGTCTCGTCTCCGGTCCGGGAGCGGGTCTCCCGTGTCGGATCGGATCGGGTCGGAGCAGGAAGGTGATCACCATGCGGGTGTTCGTGGCAGGGGGCAGCGGGGTCCTGGGGCGGCGGCTGGTGCCGCAGCTGGTGGTGCGGGGGCATCAGGTGACGGCCACCACGACCGGCGCGGCCAGGCTCGGGCTGCTGGCGGAACTGGGCGCGGACGGGGTCGTGATGGACGGCCTGGACGCGCTGTCGGTCGGCGCGGCGGTGGCCGCGGCCCGCCCGGACGTCATCGTCCACCAGCTGACCGCCATCTCCATGGCGCACGCCGGCAAGCCCGACATCAGGCATCCCGACCGCTGGTTCGCCCTCACCAACCGGTTGCGCACCGAGGGCACGGACCACCTGCTCGCCGCCGCCGAGGCGACCGGCGTGCGGCACGTCGTCGCGCAGAGCCACGCCAGCTGGAACGGCATCCGCGAGGGCGGCTGGGTGAAGACGGAGGAGGACCCGCTGGACCTGATGGCGGGGACCCCCGCGCACGGCGGGATGCTCGCGCTGCGCCACCTGGAGGACGCGGTGCTGCGGGCCGGCGGCGCCGCCCTGCGCTACGGCGCCTTCTACGGCCCCGGCGCCATCGACGACCAGGTGGAGCTGGTCCGCAGGCGCCAGTACCCGCTGGTCGGCCGCGCCACCGGGTACAGCAGCTGGATCCACCTCGACGACGCGGCGAGTGCGACCGTCCTCGCGGTGGAGCAGCGGGCGCGGGGGGTGTTCAACGTCGTCGACGACGAACCGGCGCCGGCCGCCGAGTGGCTGCCGTACCTGGCCGAGTGCGCCGGGGCGAAGCGACCGCTGCGGGTGCCGGTGTGGCTGGCCCGCCGCATGGCCGGCGAACAGGCGGTCGTCATGATGACCCAGGGCCGTGGCTTCTCCAACGCCAAGGCCAGGCGGGAGCTGGGCTGGGAGCCGCGGTACCCCTCCTGGCGGCAGGGGTTCAAGGAGGAGCTGGCCTGAGACCGCTCTGGCCTGGTCTTTTCCGTCCCGGTGGTTTCACTTGCCCCCACCGGGCAACCCTCCGCCCTTTCCGCTCGTCGGTTCCGTTGGGTGGGGGTGCTGATTGTCACGTCCGAAAAAGGGCAGATCGTGCGTCCTCTGTCATAGAGAGCGGTGTTAGTTTTCTGGACTGACCTGAGCCACGTACCTGTGTGACACCCGTACACATGTGTGACAGCCGAGACGAAGCGGAGCAGACGGACTCATGGGACGAGCGGACGACAGAAGAGCGCGACAGCGTGGCGGTCGCCGCGCCGCGCCGCGGAACCGCACGTCCCAGCAGACCGGGCCCGAGACGTCGGTGACGGCGGAGGGCGGGACCGCGACCGCGGTCGAGTCGCCGGTCGCCCAGGCCGCCCCGGCGGCCGAGGGCGCCACCCGCGCGGAGCGCCGCAAGGCCGCCGCGGGGAAGGGGCGGCCGACCAAGGACGGCAAGGACGCCAAGCCCGCCAAGGACGGCAAGCCCGCCAAGGGCCGCATACGCAGGCTGTTCACGTGGAAGAAGATGCTCGGCGCGTTCTTCACCGTCTGCCTGCTCGGCATCGGCTCCTTCATCGCGCTGTACATGATGGTCAGCGTCCCCGAGGGCAACGCGCTCGCGCAGACGCAGAGCAACGTCTACAAGTACAGCGACGGCTCGGTGCTGGCCCGCAAGGGCACCGTCAACCGCGAGATAGTCGACCTCTCCAAGGTCCCGAAGGCCGTCCAGCACACCTTCGTCGCCGCGGAGAACAAGACCTTCTACAACGACAACGGCATCGACCTCAGGGGCATGGCCCGCGGCCTCTACAACACCGCGCGGGGCCGCGGCACCCAGGGCGGGTCGACGATCACCCAGCAGTACGTCAAGAACTACTACCTCGACCAGGACCAGACCGTCACCCGCAAGCTGAAGGAACTGGTCATCTCGCTGAAGGTGGACCGCGAGAAGTCGAAGGACGACATCCTCGCCGGTTACATCAACACCAGCTACTACGGGCGTGGCGCGTACGGCATCCAGGCCGCCGCCCAGGCCTACTACCGCGTCGACGCCGACAAGCTCACGGTCCAGCAGGGCGCCTACCTGGCCGCGCTGCTCCAGGCGCCCAGCCAGTACGACTGGGCGGTGGCGGGTCCCATCGGCAAGAAGCTGGTGCAGGCACGCTGGAACTACGTCCTGGACAACATGGTCGGCCAGAAGTGGCTGGACAAGTCCGAGCGCGACACCATGAAGTTCCCGATCCCCAAGGAGCCGAAGGCCGCGTCCGGCCTGGAGGGCCAGAAGGGCTACCTGGTCGACCTGGCCAACACCCAGCTGGAGAACCAGCTGATGAAGACCCAGAACCTCACCCGGTCCGAGGCCGAGGCCCAGGTCGTCGACCAGGGCTGGACGATCACCCTGAACATCGACCCGAAGAAGCAGGCCAAGCTGGAGGCGGCCGTCAAGGGCCAGCTCACCAGCAAGCTCGACGGCAAGAAGCGCAAGGTCGACAAGAACGTCCAAGCCGGTGCCGTCTCCGTCGACCCGGCGACCGGGAAGATCCTCGCCCTGTACGGCGGCGTGGACTACTACAAGCACTACACGAACAACGCCACCCGCGCCGACTACCAGCCGGCGTCCACCTTCAAGCCGATCATCCTCGCCGCCGCGCTCGACCGGGACGCCAAGACGCAGGACAGCAAGGACATCAACGCCAACACGATCTACGACGGCACCAGCCGCCGCCCGGTCAAGGGCAGCGACATCGCCTTCGCGCCGCCGAACGAGGACGACGCCGACTACGGCAAGATCACCGTGCAGACGGCGATGAACAAGTCCGTCAACTCGGTGTTCGCGCAGATGGGCGTGGACGTCGGCATGACGAACGTGCTGAAGACCGCCGACGACCTCGGCCTGGACACCGAGAAGCTCCAGGCGGTGCCCGCGATGACCCTGGGCACCATGGGCGCGAGCCCGCTGGAGATGGCCTCGGTGTACGCGACCCTCGACAACCACGGGCAGAAGGTCACCCCGTCGATCCTCGCGTCGGCGGAGAAGACCGGCCGCAAGGTCGACCTGCCCGACCCGATCGGCGAGCAGGTGATCAACCGTGAGGCGGCCGACCAGGTGACGTCGGTGCTGACCGGTGTGGTCGACGACGGTACGGCCAAGGTGTCGGTGGCCCAGAACCCGCTGCGCAAGGGCCAGCAGGTGGCGGGCAAGACGGGTACGTCGGACTACAACAGGTCGGCCTGGTTCACCGGTTACACGCCGGACCTGGTGACCTCGGTCGGCCTGTTCGGCGAGGACGCCAAGACCCACAACCAGGTGCCGCTGACCGGCGCCACGGGCCTGATCCCCGGCACCGGCCGCATCAACGGTGGCGGTTACCCGGCGCAGATCTGGGCGGCGTACACCTTCGGCGTCACGAAGAAGGCCAAGTTCGAGCTGAACACCGAGCTGGGCGCGGCCGTCAAGCCGACGGACACGCCGAGCTACAGCGAGAGCCCGTCCCAGACGCCTTCGCAGACCCCGTCCCAGACCCCGACGAAGTCCGCGACCCCCTCGCAGACCCCGTCCCAGACGCCGTCCCAGACCCCCTCGCAGACGCCGTCCCAGACGCCCTCGCAGACGCCGACGGACACGCCCACCACTCCGGGCGGCGAGAACACGGACCAGCCGCTCGACCAACTCAACCCGTAGGCCGGCAGACAGGCACCGAGCACGACGGAAAGGGCGTCCAGCACCGGCTGGGCGCCCTTCCGCTTTTTTCGGCACCGCACATTACGGACAAAAAAAGCCGTGGACATGCCATGGAGCACTGCCTAGGATGAGTAAAGAACAGGCAAGGCGACCGTAAAGCGGTCGCTTTGTCGCGTCGAATAGTCCTGACAAACCGAAGGGGGCTGTGTTATGCGCAGAAATTCGGTGAAGGCGGCGCTGGTTTCCGTCGCGGCCATGGCGATCGCCATGATTCCGCTCGCGGGTACCTCGTACGCCGCGGGTTGTTCCGGGACCGGCTGTGACAACAAGGGGCCGGTCACCTACGGCTGCGACTCCAACGTCACCACGGAGCGGACGGTCACCAGTGAGAACCGGGTCGCGGAACTCCGCTGGTCGACCGACTGCCTGGCCGGCTGGGTGCGCGTCGAGAACAACGCCACCCCGTCGGTGTACACCTCGTACGCCACGATCGAGAAGTACAACTCCGCGGGAACTCTCATCAGGTCGCTTTCGGTGACCACGCCCGGTTATGGCAAGTCCGACTGGTCGAACATGCTCGGCGGTTCGGCGTACTACTACCGGGTCTGCATCCGGTTCGACGCCGACCTGTATCCGCTGAAGTGCAGCACCAAGTGGTAGCCGGCGGAAAAGAAAAAGCCGACAGGCCGTTCTTTTCCGCGAGCGACCACAAGGGGGACTTCAGTGGCCGATGAAATGGTGCTCAGAGCCCAGCGATTCGTGAACCAGGTCTACGGCAGCCGGATCGGCATGACCGTCACCGAGGACGGGAACACCGGCTGGAACACGATGTACGCGCTCACGCGCGCTCTTCAGTACGAGCTCGGCATCACGACCCTGTCGAACACCTTCGGGCCCACCACGCTCTCCACGCTCCAGTCCAAGTACCCGAAGCTGAACGCGTCCACCGTCCCGTCGGGCGACTTCTGCCGCATCATCCAGTCGGCCCTGTACTGCAAGGGCTACGACGGCGGCAGCATCGACGGCCTGTACAGCGACCGGGTCGCGGCGGCCGTGGCGGGGCTGAAGGCGAACATGGGCGTCGACGGCGCCTTCCCGGGCGGGAGCCTGGAGCCGAAGGTCTTCAAGGGCCTGCTCAACATGGACGCCTACGTCACCGTCAACGGCGGCTCCGACACGATCCGCGGCATCCAGCAGTGGATGAACGGCCGCTACGTCAACCGGCAGGACTTCTTCGTCATCCCCTGCGACGGCCACCACTCCCGCGACGTCGCCAAGTCCCTGCTGTACGCCATCCAGTACGAACTCGGCATGGCCGACGGCACCGCCAACGGCGTCTTCGGCCCCGCCACCCAGACCGGCCTGAAGTCCCACACCGTGACCGTGGGCACCACCGGCACCTGGGCGCTCCTGTTCACCGCGGCCATGATCCTCAACAAGCGCGCCGTGCCGTTCGGGAACTTCACCGCGGAGGTGCAGTCCGGGGTCCAGGTGTTCCAGTCCTTCGCGCGCCTTCCCGTCAGCGGGAACGGCGACTTCCAGACCTGGGCGTCCCTGCTGGTCTCCTACGGTGACCAGACCCGCGCGGGAGAAGCCTGCGACGGCGTCACGAAGATCACCCCTGCCCGTGCCCAGGCGCTGAAGAACGCCGGCTACAAGTACATCGGCCGGTATCTGTACAACCCCTCCACCACCTCCCTGCCGGAGAAGGAGATCCAGCCCGGCGAGCTCGACACCATCAAGCAGTACGGGCTGCGCTGCTTCCCGATCTACCAGACGTTCGCCAGGTCGGCCGACTACTACAGCCCCGACCAGGGCGTCACCGACTGCCTGAACGCCGCGTACAAGGCAGAGGAACACGGCTTCAAGTACGGATCGCGGATCTACTTCGCGGTCGACTACGACGCCGTCGACGACGAGGTCACCGCGTTCGTCCTGCCGTACTTCGCCGCCATAGAGGCGCGCATGGCCCGGATGGGAAACCCGTACCGGATCGGCATCTACGGTCCGCGCAACGCGTGTTCCCGGGTCTCCGCCGCCGGACACGCGGAGACGAGCTTCGTGTCCGACATGTCGTCCGGCTTCTCCGGCAACCTGGGGTACACGCTTCCGGAGAACTGGGCCTTCGACCAGATCGTCACCAAGACGGTCGGTTCCGGCGACGGTGCGATCGAGATCGACAACAACATCGCCTCCGGACGTGACACCGGCCAGGGCGACTTCGACCCGGCCCCCGCACAGAAGCAGGACATCGGCTTCAGCCTGGCCTACTGGGAGGGGCTGGCGCAGGAAGCCACCGGCTACATGGCCTCCATCGGCAGGGGCGAGGGCACCAACAACATCTACACACGTCTCCAGTGCCTGGAGACGGTCATCCAGCTCGACGACGTGATCACGGCGACCGCCCGCCGGTACCGGATGCGCAAGGCCCTCATCCAGACCTCCGCCTTCTGGGAGTTCTGCCACTACGGTTCCGAGGACGTCATCGTGGACGCCGGTGTCGGCCTCTACTACTCCGGGATCCTGCCCGACTGGGCCGAGGGCCTGCCGGGGGTGGAGAGAGCCCAGGACAGCAGTATCGGAATCGGGCAGATCCAGGGCCGGATCGGGATCCTGGCGTGGAACAACTCCATCCGCTCCGGTCTCGTCGACGGCACGATCCTCGATCCCGCCGACGTGCGCCCCAGCCCCGACGCCGACCGCTACACGATGTGGCTGCGGCTGCTGGAGGACAACGCGTTCAACGTCCGTACCGTGGCCCACGTCCACATCTGGTCCGCGGACGGCAAGGCGGGCGACGTCGCGGAGACCCCCGTCAGGCGTCCCGCGCTCGACTACACCGACACCGAGATCTACGAAGTCCTGCGCCGCTACCAGGGCCCGGCGGAACCGGCGTTCTCCGACGCGACGCTCCGCATGCCGCTGTACGCGATCTTCGAGAAGTACAACCGAGTCATCAGAGAGTCATAGCCCTCATGCCGATGTCCGACCCCTACCAGACACCGGACTTCACCGTGCTCGTCACGGTCCTGTTCACCGGCCTGGCCGCCCTGACCGGCCTCGCCGGGTACCTGGTCTCCCGGCTGACGAGACAGCACCTCGCCACCCGCACCCCGCCCACCGTGTGGCGCGACCTGTCCCTGACAGCGGTGGCCGGGTCGCTCGCCCTCTATCTCTGGGGGTGCCTCCATCTCGTCCTCCTGGAACGGCAGGAGATCGGCAACGAGTGCGCGAAGAGGGCCGAGGGGGTACGGGTGGCCGCGTTCCACGGCGACTTCGTCCCCCTGCGGCTCGTCTGCCGCACGGACGCCGACCGCAGCTACACCGTCGTCGTCCCCGGCTACCTCAATCCCTCCCTCGCCGTCCTGCTGCTGCTGGCCCTGGCCTGCGCGGTCACCGCCGCCGTGCTCCACCGCAAGCAGCGAACGGCCAAGACGGAAGAAAGGCCGACCCTTTGAGCCATCCCGTCCCGACCCGCAGACACGCCCTGACCGCGGCGGCCGGTGTCACCGCCGCCGCGAGCCTGGCCGCCACCGGACTGACGGCCGCCCCGGCCGCCGCCGCGCCCCCGGCCGGGCCCACACCCCTGAGGAACGACAAGCTGAAGGAGGCGCTGCGCCGTCAGCAGGCCCGGCGCCGGCGCCTCCTGACGAACCGCCCGTCCGCGAACGGATGGGAGATGGAGAACGAGACCGACGCGAGCGGCTCGATCTGGACCTACGGCATCGAGGGCACCCCCGGCCCGCTCACCGTCGCCCTGCGCGCCGGGGACGTGCGGACCGTGCTCGTCCACGTGGTCCGCCGCTTCCACTACGAGATCGACGCCCTCGGCACCCACGGCGAACCCCGGCCGGTCGAGGGCTGGGTACCGCCCACGGACATCCGCGACAGCCGCCTTCCCGAGTCGAACCGGGCATCCGGCACAGCCGTGGCGATCCGGCCGGGCTCCTACCCGCCGGGTGCCCGGGGTGCCTTCACGGCCGGCCGGCACCTGGTCATCCGCGACATCGTCGCCGACACCGAGGGCGTCGTCCGCTGGGGCGGCGACGACCGCCGTCCCAGCGAGGGCCTGTTCTACGTGGCGGTCCGCCCGGGAGATCCACGCCTGGCCCGGGTCGCCGCCAGGATCCGCTCCTGGGAGGAGACCCCCGGCCGGGGAGCGGGCGTCCTGGTCGACATGACCCAGCCGTCCCGGAAGCGCCGCGCCGCGCGCTACGCGTGACGGGGGCCTGAGGCCAAGCACGTGAACGGCCCTGCCCCGCACTCATCTGCGGGGCAGGGCCGTTCGGCGCTTCTCAGCGGTTCAGCTCGAACCAGACGACCTTGCCGGTACTGAGCCGGGTCGCCCCCCACCGTCGGGCCAGCCGGTTGACCAGGTACAGGCCCCGGCCGCCCTCGTCCGTCGCCCGGGCCTGCCGCAGGCGCGGGAGCTGGGGGACGTCGTCCCCGACCTCGCACCGCAGCACGTCCGTCCGCAGCAGCCGCAGCGTCACCGGCCGCGACGCGTACCGCACGGCGTTCGTGACGACCTCGCTGACCAGCAGCTCGACGGAGTCGGTCAGCTCTTCGAGGCCCCAGCGGGCCAGGGCCCGCCGCGCCAGCCGCCGGGCCCGCCCCGGGGCCGCGTCCTCCGGCTCCAGGAACCAGTACGCGACGTCGCTCGGCGCGATCCCGTCGAACCGGGCCGCGAGCAGCGCGATGTCGTCGTCGCGGTCACCCGGCCCGAGCATGTCGAGCACCTCGTCGCAGAGCGCTTCCAGCGGCGGCGGATGGTCCGGCCCCGTCAGCTGCGCGGTCGCGGCGAGCTTCTCGCGCAACTGCTCTATGCCGGTCCACACGTCCCGCAGCCGGGACTCCACCAGACCGTCGGTGTACAGCAGCAGCGTCGCCCCGGCCGGCGCGTCCAGCTCGACCGCCTCGAAGTCGACCCCGCCGACGCCGATCGGCGCCCCGGCCGGCACCCGCAGCACCTCGGCGTGGCCGCCCAGGTGCAGCAGCACCGGCGGCGGATGACCGGCGTTGGCGATGGTGATGCGGTGCGAGACCGGGTCGTAGACCGCGTACAGGCAGGTCGCCATCCGGTCGGAGCCGAGCCGCTGGGCCTGCTCGTCCAGGTGGTGCAGGACCTCCTGCGGCGGCAGATCGAGCCCGGCGAGGGTCTGCGCGGTCGTCCGCAACTGGCCCATGATCGCCGCCGACGTCATCGAGTGGCCCATGACGTCACCCACGACCAGCGCCACCCGGCTCCCGGGCAGCGGGATCGCGTCGTACCAGTCGCCGCCCACCCGTGCCGTCTCGGCCGCCGGCAGGTAGCGGGACGCCAGCCGTACGCCCGTGGCGCTCGGCAGGTTCTCCGGCAGCATGGTCCGCTGCAACTCGTCGGCGATGTAGGCCTCCCGGCCGTACAGCACCGCCTTGTCGATGCCGAGCGCGCTGTGCGTGGCCAGCTGGGCGGCGACCAGCAGGTCGTCGGCCTCGAACGCGAGGCGTTCCGGGCGGCGCAGGAACAGGGCCGCGCCGATCACCCGGCGCCGGCCGCGCAGCGGGGCGAGGATCGCGTGCTGGGCACCGGGGACGAGCGACTCGTTGCCCTCGCCGAGGAGTTCGGGCAGCGCGGCGCGCGCCGCCGGGGAGTCGGCGAAAACCGGTCGTACGCCCCGCAGTACCTCGTTCAGCGCGCCGCCCGGCCGTACCTCGCACAGGTCCGCGGTGAACGCGGCCAGGCCGATGTCGGCCGGATCCGGTTCGGGGACCGGCACCGGCAGGAAGCCGCCGTCGGTGTCCCGTTCCTCCGGGATCCGGTCGGTGCGGCGCAGCCGCAGCACCACCGGGCCGACCGGCCGCTCGTCGCCGACCGGCAGCGGGTCGCGCAGATAGACCAGGATCGCGTCCGAGAAGGTCGGCACGGTCGCCCGGCACAGCCCCATCACGATCTCGTCCAGGTCTATGCCCCGGGCGATCCGCCGGGTCGCGGCGCCCACGAAGCGCAGCCGGTCGCCGTCCCGCCGCATCGGCATCGGCCGGCCCGCCGGCAGCCCGCGTCCGGTACGGCGCTCCTGCGCCGCCGCGGCCGGCCGCTCTGGCTCGGTGCCGGGCTGCGGCGGGATGCCCTCCGGAGCGGGGCGCGGCCGGTGCGGATCGGGCTCAGCGCTGGTGGGCTGGGCGTGCTCGGGGCCGTTGACGGAGTGCTCCTTGGACGTGCTGGTACCGGGACCGGAGGGCGTCTCGCCCGCGCGGGCCTGTGCCGGTAAGGCGGTGCCGCCGCGCGGACAGGGCTGGGGTTGTCCCTGTGTCTGTGGCTGCGGGGTATGCAGGAGCGCCCCGCGGGCCTCCGCGGGGTCGGCGCCCGGCTGTGGGCGCTCGTAGGAGGTGGGGTGCTCCGTCACGCGTGTCGAATCCGTCCGTCCGGGGCTGCGCGCCGGGCGCGCAGGTGGTCCCGCCGAAGTGCCGATACCCGGATTACGTGTCCCAGGAACGGAATTTCGGCGTGGCTGGAGGCTGTTCCTGTGCCACCGGCGAACGATCTGCGGCCCGCGCACCGATCGCCGGTGTTGCCCTCGTACCCCTCGCTCACGTCCTGCCGCCCCTCGGTGACGTTCGGTCAAGCCCGGCACATGGTCCGGGAGTTGTGCGCACGCTTCCTTGCGGAGGACGATCCTACGGTTGTGGACCGGGGGCGCATCAAGGGTCTCATGAGGACACGTGCGCGGGCGTACGGTCCCAGTCCTCCGGCAGTGACGGTACCGCCCAGGACGGGTCCGGGCGCCAGTGCTGCCAGCCGGCCGAGAACGGCGCCTGCCAGGCCTCGACGGCGGCGACCGCGGCCAGGCCCGCCGTCCGCACCGCCGCGGCCGTCTCCGCGTCCATCAGCCCGTCCCGCTGGGCCTGCGCGAACTCGTCCTCGTCGAGCCACTGCCAACTGCGGTCCGGGTGCACGGAGATGTCCAGAAAGTAGTCCTCCGAGTCCACTCCGCCGCCCCAGCGGACCAGCGGCTGCTCAAGGTTGACGTACCAGTTCTTGAACTCCCAGCCCGGCTCCCAGAACAGCCACACCGACCAGGGCTCGCGGGGCCGGGCCAGCTTCAGCACGCCCGTGCCGCGCCAGTGGCCGTGCGTGACGGAGCGGGGTTTGGTGTAGCGGGACTCCAGCGGTTCCTCGCCGACCGACGAGCCGTCGGCGAGCACGGGCCGGACGCACTCGGTGCCGGGGGCCAGCCAGACGGCGAGCAGCTCCTCGTCGTCCCGGACGACGGTGACCGGGCGCGCGATGTGGAAGCCGTGCCCGGCGTTCTCCCGGTACCGCCACAGGATCTGGCTCCCGGGTGTCCAGAAACCGGTCCCGTCGCCGGTCGCACCGCCCGTTTCCCCGCGCCTCACGCGTCTCACCGCTCCACCGTCTGCCATGCACAGATATTAGGTGCCGTAGGCATACGACGCTGCGGCGGACGTCACGGTTCTGGCCGGGCGGCGCGAAACGTTCGCACGTGGTTACGGGCGTGTCATCCGCAGGACATCCAGCGCCTCGTCCAGCTGCCCGACGGTCAGGTCGCCCCGCTCGACGTACCCGCCCTCGATGACCACTTGGCGGATCGTCTTACGTTCCGCGAGCGCCTTCTTGGCCACCTTGGCGGCCTCCTCGTACCCGATGTACTTGTTCAGCGGGGTGACCACGGACGGCGACGACTCGGCGTACTCCCGGGCCCGCTCGCGGTGCGCGGTGATCCCGTCCACGGTCCGGTCGGCGAGCAGCCGCGAGACGTTGGCGAGCAGCCGCACGGACTCCAGCACGTTCTTGCCGATGACCGGCAGCATCACGTTGAGCTCGAAGTTCCCGGCGGCGCCGGCCACCGCGATGGTCTGGTCGTTCCCGATCACCTGTGCGGCCACCATCAACACGGCCTCCGGAACGACCGGGTTGACCTTCCCCGGCATGATCGAGGACCCCGGCTGGAGGTCCGGCAGCGAGATCTCGGCGAGCCCGGTCCGCGGCCCCGAGGACATCCACCGCAGGTCGTTGGCGATCTTCGTCAGCCCGACCGCGACGGTCCGCAGCTGCCCGCTGGTCTCCACGATCCCGTCCCGCGCGCCCTGCGCCTCGAAGTGGTTCCGGGCCTCCGTGAACGGCAGCCCGGTGACCCGCGCGACCTCCTCGATCACCGCGGCGGAGAACCCGGGCGGGGTGTTGATCCCGGTGCCCACCGCCGTCCCGCCGAGCGGCAGCTCCGCGAGCCGGGGCAGCGCGGCCCGCAGCCGCTCGACGCCGTACCGCACCTGGGCCGCGTACCCGCCGAACTCCTGCCCGAGCGTCACCGGCGTCGCGTCCATCAAGTGCGTCCGCCCGGACTTCACCACATCGGCGAACTCCTCGGACTTCCTGGCCAGCGCGTCGGCGAGGTGGTCGAGCGCCGGGATCAGGTCCCGGGTGACGGCGGCGGTGGCGGCGATGTGGATGGACGACGGGAACACGTCGTTGGACGACTGCGAGGCGTTGACGTGGTCGTTGGGATGGACGTCCCGCCCGAGCCGCTCGGTCGCCAGCGTGGCGAGCACCTCGTTGGCGTTCATGTTCGACGACGTACCCGACCCCGTCTGGAACACGTCCACCGGGAAGTGCTCGTCCCATTTCCCCCCGGCGACCTCCTCGGCCGCCTCCTGGATCGCCCGCGCGATGTCCTCGTCGACCACCCCCAGCTCGGCGTTCACCTTGGCCGCCGCGCCCTTGATCCGGGCCAGCGCCTCGATGTGCGCGCGCTCGATCCGCTGCCCGGAGACGGGGAAGTTCTCGACGGCCCGTTGGGTCTGGGCCCGCCACTTGGCGTGGACGGGGACCCGGACCTCGCCCATGGAGTCGTGTTCGATGCGGTAGTCGCTCATGCCCTTGTCAGCGAACGGCACGCGCCGGTTGTTCCGGCCGCCTGCTGCATTGGCACCACCGAAGTCACCGGGTCGGGGGACTGCCCCTCCGCCCGCCGGGCGGGACATCGCGAACAAGTGTGACGATCACCCCAAGGTGACAGGGCGACTCCCCGCCGTCACCACGGCTGGCAGGAGGACCACTCGATGAACTTCACTCCCAAGGGTCTGCTCGGCGCCCTCGCGGCGGTCTCCATAGGCGCGGCGACCCTGCTGGGCGCGACAGCCGGTACCGCCGCCGCCGGAGGCGGCGCCCACCGCGCCCACTGCGCCCGCGCCGAACGCCCCGTCTGGAGCGGCGACCCCAGCCGCAACATGACCAGCCACGGCTGCACCCTGCCGTCCGCCGAGCGCCCCTGGTACCGCGTCGCCATCGACACCCTGGCCCAGCCCCACCACACCACGGACTACACGAACGGCCCGGTCGACCACACCGAGAAACTCCGCGACGAAACCGTCAGGTGCATGGGCTACACCAAGGACGGCGACACGGTGAACTGGTTCGGCTGCGTACCGGACTGACACCTTGGCCGAAGGCCGGCCGGCATCCCCCGTCTAGCCCGTCCGGCGCTTGAGGACGAGAGCCGGTCCGCACCCCCTCCAGCCCGTCCGGCGTTTGAGGACGAGGCCGGAGGCCGATGCGGGGGTCCGGGGGCGGCAGCCCCCGAACCGGGCGGTCGAAGGGGGACCACCCCCTGGAAGGACGGGACGGGTAGGGGCGGCGGGGGCGAAGAAACCCCCGCCGCACCGGACGCGCTACGCCAGCCCCGGCCCCCGCACCGGAATGCTCGTGAAGGTCGGCGACGGCGCCGGATCCTGGAAGAAGTCGTTGCCCTTGTCGTCCACGACGACGAACGCCGGGAAGTCCTCGACCTCGATCTTCCAGACGGCCTCCATGCCGAGCTCCTCGTACTCGACGACCTCGACCTTCTTGATGCAGTCCTGGGCGAGCCGCGCCGCGGGCCCCCCGATCGAGCCCAGGTAGAAGCCGCCGTGCGCCTCGCACGCGTCGGTCACCTGCCTGCTGCGGTTGCCCTTGGCGAGCATCACCTTGGAGCCCCCGGCGGCCTGGAACTGCTCCACGTAGGAGTCCATGCGCCCGGCCGTCGTAGGACCGAAGGACCCGGACGCGTACCCCTCGGGCGTCTTCGCGGGGCCCGCGTAGTACACCGGGTGGTCCTTCAGGTACTGCGGCATCTCCTCACCCGCGTCGAGCCGCTCCTTGATCTTGGCGTGCGCGATGTCGCGCGCCACGACCAGCGGCCCGGTGAGCGAGAGCCGCGTCTTGACCGGGTACTTGGTCAGCTCGGCGAGGATCGTGTCCATCGGCTGGTTCAGGTCGATCTTCACGACGTCCGAGGACTCGTCGAGGTGCTCGTCCGTCGTCTCCGGCAGGAACCGCGCCGGGTCCGTCTCCAGCTGCTCCAGGAAGACGCCCTCGGCGGTGATCTTCGCGACCGCCTGCCGGTCCGCGGAGCAGGAGACCGCGATGGCGACCGGGCAGGACGCGCCGTGCCGCGGCAGCCGCACCACGCGCACGTCGTGGCAGAAGTACTTGCCGCCGAACTGCGCGCCGATGCCGATCTTCTGGGTCAGCTCGAAGACCTTCTGCTCCAGGTCCTTGTCCCGGAAGCCGTGCCCGAGCTCCGAACCCTCGGCCGGGATCTCGTCCAGGTAGTGCGCGGAGGCGTACTTCGCGGTCTTCAGCGCGAACTCGGCGCTCGTACCGCCGACGACGATCGCGAGGTGGTACGGCGGGCACGCGGCCGTGCCGAGCGAACGGATCTTCTCCTCCAGGAACTTCATCATGGAGGCCTCGTTCAGGACCGCCTTCGTCTCCTGGTAGAGGAACGACTTGTTGGCGGAGCCGCCGCCCTTCGCCATGAAGAGGAACTTGTAGGCGCCGCCGTCGGTGGCGTACAGCTCGATCTGGGCGGGGAGGTTCGACCCGGTGTTCTTCTCGTCCCACATGGTGAGCGGGGCCATCTGCGAGTAGCGCAGGTTGAGGTTCAGGTACGCGTCGTAGATGCCGCGGCTCAGCGCCGCCTCGTCGCCGCCCTCGGTCAGCACGTTCTGCCCGCGCTTGCCCATGACGATCGCCGTGCCGGTGTCCTGGCACATGGGGAGCACGCCGGCCGCCGCGATGTTCGCGTTCTTCAGCAGGTCGAGGGCGACGAACTTGTCGTTGCCCGACGCCTCCGGGTCGTCGATGATCCGGCGCAGCTGGGCGAGGTGGGCGGGCCGCAGGTAGTGCTGGATGTCGTGGATCGCCTCCGCGGCGAGCTTGCGCAGCGCCTCCGGCTCCACCTTGAGGAACGTCCGCCCGTCCGGTCCCTCGACGGTGGACACACCCTCCGAGGTCACCAGCCGGTACGGGGTGGTGTCCTCGCCCTGGGGGAGCAGATCGGTATACGCGAACTCAGGCATCTCAGCCCATTCCTCACTCTGACGGACGGCCGCCCGCCGACGCTGGCGGGCGCAGTCCAGCGTAGAACCTGCCGCTGACAGGGAGCCTGTGAGGTAAGGCTCAGTTCGGGAACCGTACGGGTTTTCCACAGGTCGCGACGAGGGGTAGTCGCGATCTATCGCGTTTCGGTACGCTGCTGCCGTGGACCTTCAGAAGCAGACCCCTCAGGAGCGTGCCGGAGCGCCGGTGGCCGAGCTGCGCGCCTCGGACGCCGACCGCGACCGCATCGCCGACATCCTGCGGGAGGCCCTCGCCGAGGGGCGCCTGACCGCCGACGAGCACGCCGAGCGCGTGGAGGGGGTGCTGAACGCCAAGACGGTGGGCGAGCTGGAGGTCTTCATACGGGACCTGCCCGCGGCCCACGCCCGCCCGGCCGCCCCGGGCTACACGCCGGTGCCGCCCCGGCCGACGCCCGGCGCGATCCCCGCCGAGGCGGACAGCAACGTGGTGGCCGTCTTCAGCAGCGCCCGCCGCCGGGGCCGCTGGCGGGCCGGCCGCCGGCTGCACGCCTTCGCGGTCTTCGGCTCCATCGAGCTGGACCTCACCGAGGCGATCTTCGAGTACCAGCAGGTCGTCATCAAGGCGGTCTCGGTCTTCGGCGACATCCAGATCCGCGTTCCGGAGAACGTGTCGCTGCGCGGCACCGGCGGCGGTGTGCTCGGCAACTTCGAGGCGGACACGCTGGATTCGGTCGACTCCGACGCACCGGTCGTCTACGTCGACGGCTGGGCCGTCCTCGGCAACGTGGAGGCGCGGCCGAAGCGCGGAAAGCTCATCGCGGACATTCTGGACCGGGTTCAGGGCAAGGTCGACCGGAAGCTGCGCAAACACCTGGACCGTTGACGGTCGCGAATCACTCCCCGCCCACCTGCCTCAGGGGTCGTGAACAAGCCGCCGTGGTACGGCTGTTGAGGACGCTGTGCATAGGCCCACGCACAGCGGGTAGGCCTTGCTGCATCGTCTCTCGCTCGCGAAGCCGTCGTCAGGAGTAGACCCGTGCTGCAACCGCCGCATTCGTCCCTGCAGGTAGCTGCCGTGCCGGCCCAGCGGGGGCCAGTGCGGGACAGGGACCAAGACGCACCCTGGCACACCGAGGCGGTGTGCCGGCGCGACGAGGCAGGCCTGTTCTTCGCACCCTCCAAGGAACCCACCGCCGCCCGGCTGTCCCGGGAGGAGGCGGCCAAGCGGGTCTGTGCCCGCTGCCCGGTGATGGTCGAGTGCCGCGAACACGCGCTGCTCCAGCCCGAGCCCTACGGCGTCTGGGGCGGCCTCACCGCGGCCGAGCGCCGCGTGGTCCTGGCCCGCCGCAGGCGCCGCGACATGGAACTGAAGAAGGCGGCACGAGCGACGGCGGCGAACCGCATAGCGCAGGCAGGCTGACGAAAAAGGCGCCCTCTCCGCACAGAGGGCGCCTTCTGACGTGCCCCGTCAGGGGCGCGGGGCTGTGCTGATGTGCGGCTGCCGCCGCGTGGGCGCGACCAGCCACAACGCGCCCGCACTCGCCGACGCACCGCAGCACCCTGCCCCGACCGCGTCACTTGGCCCGGTCGAAATCCACCGTGCTGTACGCCCGCAGCTTGCGCAGCCGATGCTCGGAGTCGATCCGCCGCACCGTCCCCGACTTCGACCGCATCACGATGGATTCGGTCAGCGCGGTCTCCGACCGGTACCGCACCCCGCGCAGCAGCTCACCGTCGGTGATCCCGGTCGCCACGAAGAACACGTTCTCCCCGGTCACCAGGTCCTCCGTGGTCAGCACCCGGTCCAGGTCGTGCCCGGCGTCGATCGCCCGCTGCCGCTCCGCGTCGTCCTTGGGCCACAGCTTGCCCTGGATGGTGCCGCCCAGGCACTTCACCGCGCACGCCGAGATGATGCCCTCGGGCGTGCCGCCGATCCCGAGCAGCATGTCGACGCCCGTGCCCTCGCGCAGCGCGTAGATCGACCCGGCGACGTCACCGTCGGAGATCAGCTTGATGCGCGCGCCGGCCTCCCGGATCTCCTTGATGATCCCTTCGTGCCGCGGCCGGTCGAGGATGACGACGGTCACGTCTTCCGGGGTGGCCCGCTTCGCCTTGGCGACCCGCCGGATGTTGACGGAGACGGGCGCGTCGATGTCGACGAAGTCCGCCGCCTCCGGGCCCGTGACCAGCTTGTCCATGTAGAAGACGGCGGACGGGTCGAACATGGCCCCGCGCTCGGCCGCGGCCAGCACGGCGATCGCGTTGGGCATGCCCTTCGCGGTGAGCGTCGTCCCGTCGATGGGGTCGACGGCGATGTCGACCTCGGGCCCGGTGCCGTCGCCGATGCGCTCTCCGTTGAAGAGCATCGGGGCCTCGTCCTTCTCGCCCTCGCCGATGACGACCACGCCGTTCATCGACACGGTGGAGACGAGGGTCCGCATCGCGCGCACCGCGGCGCCGTCGGCGCCGTTCTTGTCGCCGCGGCCGACCCAGCGTCCCGCGGCCATCGCGGCGGCCTCGGTCACCCGGACGAGCTCCAGGGCGAGGTTCCGGTCGGGGGCCTCGGAGGGAACATCGAGTTCGGACGGCAGATGATGATGATTCTCGGTCATCGGAGCGCACCTTTCTGATACGACGACGGCCGGATGAGGGTTTCCCGTCGACTCTATCGCCAGGCTGACAAAATGAGCAGGGGACCCCACGGATGAGCGCAAAGGGCACCTGCGACGATAGGGGGCGTGGCAGGCACGAACGGCAAGCAGAAGACGGTCCGGGACATGATTCTCTCCCTGGCCCTGATCGGTCTCGCGGCGGGCTTCATCTACCTGCTCGTCCCGCACGACGATCACGCTCCCGACATCCAGCGGGTCGACTACCGGGTCGAGCTGCTGACGGCACGGCGCGCGGCGAGTTACCAGGTGGCCGCGCCGGAGGGCCTGCCCGGTACCTGGAAGGCGACCTCGGTCCGTTTCCAGGGCGAGAACGGCGACCGCTGGCACCTCGGCTACCAGACCCCCGACGGTCAGTACGTCCAGATCGAGCAGTCCACTCAGAAGCCCGCGGACTTCATCGACGACGCCAGCCAGGGCGCGTCGGCCACGAAGACGACCGAGAAGATCGGCGACCGCACCTGGACGCACTACACCGGTGGCCGCTACGACGCGCTGGTGCTGGACGGCACCACCGGCTCCACCACGGTGGTGGCCGGCACGGCCTCCTTCACCGAGCTGACGAAGATGGCCACGGCCCTCAAGATGTCCTGAGTGTCCTCAGGCGTCCTGGGACGTCCCGAGGAGTCTTGAGGTGCCCTGACACGGCCGTCACGACGTGAACGCCAGAGGCCCCCGGCGCCGTTGCCGGGGGCCTCTGGCGGTGCTGCGGGGTGGCTCAGACGGTCGTGATGACGTTGTCGTAGGCCAGGCGCGGGGAGCGCGGGAACCAGGCGTCCGGGCCCGGCTTGCCGATGTTGACGACCATCAGCGGGGTGTGGTCGTCGTCCAGGAACTCCTTCTGGACGCCCGCGAGGTCGAGACCGGTCATCGGGCCGGCGGCGAGACCGGCGGCGCGGACGCCGATGATGAAGTAGGCGGCCTGCAGGGTGGCGTTCAGGGCGGCGCTGCCCTCACGCGCCGAGCGCTCGCCGAAGAAGAGGTCCTTGGCCTGCGGGAAGTGCGGGAAGAGCTCCGGCAGCTCCTCGTGGAACTCGTTGTCCGCGGCGAGGATCGCGACCAGCGGGGCGGTGGCGGTCTTCTTCTGGTTGCCCTCGGCCATGTGCTGCACGAGGCGCTCGCGGGCCTCGGGGGAGCGGACCAGGACCACGCGCAGCGGCGACTGGTTCATGGAGGTGGGGCCGAACTTGACCAGGTCGTAGATCGCCTGCACCTGCTCGTCGGTCACCGGCTCGTCGGTGAAGGTGTTCGCGGTGCGGGCCTCGCGGAACAGCAGGTCCTGGGCGGTGGGGTCAAGAACGAGAGACATTGCGGAACTTCCTCGGGGGGTGACGTCCGATCCGTACCGGACCGCGGTCCGGATAGGCTGACGGCATCACCGTACGCGAGGAAGGTTCAAGCTTCAACAAAAAGCGGGGCGTGGTGATCCGCTTCACATTCGCCCGCCCGTTCACTCCTCCTCCGCGGCCTCCTCTGCGTCCTCTGCGCCCTCTTCGTCTTCCTCGGCCAGCGCCGCGTCCAGCCGGGCCCGCGCCCCCTCCAGCCACCGCCGGCACACCTTGGCCAGCTCCTCGCCCCGTTCCCAGAGCGCCAGCGACTCCTCCAGGCTCGTCCCGCCGGCCTCCAGCCGCCGCACGGTCTCGATCAGCTCGTCCCGCGCCTGCTCGTAGGAGAGACCGGCCTCTTCCGTCCTGCTGCTCATCTGCACACCTTTCTCGTCTGCTCGCGCGGTGTCAGCCGTCGACCCGCACCGTGAACTCACCCTCGGCGACCCGCGCCCGCAAGGCCTCACCCGGCCCGACGTCCCCCGGGTCCCGCACCACATGACCGTCGTCCTTCTGCAGCACGGCGTACCCGCGCTTCAGGGTGGCCGCGGGGGAGAGGGCCACCACGCGCGCGTGCGTGTGTGTCAGCTCGGAGTCGGCGCGGTCCAGTAGATGCCCGACGGTGCGCCGTGCACGGTCGACCAGCGAGGCGACGTGATCGGCCCGCTCGTCGACCATCCGGTGCGGATCCTCCATGGCCGGCCGCGCGAGCGTATGCGCCAGTCCCCGCTCCTCCCGCGCCACCAGCCCGTCGACACACCGCCGGGCCCGGTCCCGCAGCATCCGCACCCGTTCCAGTTCCTCCCCGACGTCCGGGACGACCTTCTTGGCGGCGTCGGTGGGGGTGGAGGCCCGCAGGTCGGCGACGTAGTCGAGCAGCGGGTTGTCCGGCTCGTGCCCGATGGCGGACACCACGGGCGTACGGCACTCGGCGACCGTCCGCACCACCTGCTCGTCCGAGAACGGCAGCAGATCCTCCACGCTGCCGCCGCCGCGCGCGACGATGATCACATCCACCTCCTCCATCGCGTCGAGCTCCTTCACGGCCTGCACGACCTGGGGCACCGCGTGCACGCCCTGCACCGGCACGTTCCGCACCTCGAACCGCACCGCGGGCCACCGGTGCCGGGCGTTCTCCAGCACGTCCCGCTCGGCGGCCGAGGCCCGCCCGCACACCAGCCCGATCAGCTGCGGCAGGAACGGCAACGGTTTCTTCCGCCCGGCCGCGAACAGCCCCTCCGCGGCCAGCGCCTTCTTGAGCATCTCCAGCCGCGCCAGCAGCTCCCCGACCCCCACGGGCCGTATCTCGACCGCCCGCAACGACAGCTGCCCACGCGGCGCGTACCACTCCGGCTTCGCGTGTACGACGACCCGGGCGCCCTCCCCGACCACGTCGGCCACGGTGTCGAACACCTGCCGGAAACAGGTGACGCCGATCGAGATGTCGTACGACGGATCCCGCAGGGTCAGGAACACCACCCCGGCCCCCGGCCGCCGTGACAGCTGGGTGATCTGCCCCTCGACCCAGACGGCCCCGAGCCGGTCGATCCACCCGCCGATCAGCCGGGAGATCTCACCGACGGGGACAGGGGTCTCGGCGGACGTGTTCAAAGCCATGCGGCGAGCGTAACGGCGCCGACCGACAGCACCCGCTCTCCCGCTCGGGCGCTCTTCCGCCGGTCTCCCCGGGATCGTCACCAGGACGCGATCTTCCACGCCCTGAACGCGGCCTTACGATGGGTGCCATGACTGCTTCGCCTGGCCGCCGTGTCCTGCTCGCCGCCCCCCGTGGCTACTGCGCGGGTGTGGACCGCGCCGTGATCGCCGTCGAGAAGGCCCTGGAGCAGTACGGGGCCCCGATCTATGTCCGGCACGAGATCGTTCACAACAAGTACGTCGTGCAGACCCTGGAGAAGAAGGGCGCGATCTTCGTCGAGCGGACCGAGGAGGTCCCGCCGGGGAACATCGTGATGTTCTCCGCGCACGGCGTCGCCCCCGTCGTCCACGAGGAGGCCGAGCGCGGCCGTCTCGCCACCATCGACGCGACCTGCCCGCTGGTCACCAAGGTCCACAAGGAAGCCGTCCGCTTCGCCAACGAGGACTACGACATCCTCCTGATCGGGCACGAGGGCCACGAGGAGGTCATCGGTACCTCCGGCGAGGCCCCCGACCACATCCAGCTGGTCGACGGCCCGGCCGACGTCGCCAAGGTCGAGGTCCGCGACGAGTCGAAGGTCGTCTGGCTCTCCCAGACCACGTTGAGCGTGGACGAGACGATGGAGACCGTCGACGCCCTCAAGGAGAAGTTCCCGCAGCTCATCTCGCCGCCCAGCGACGACATCTGCTACGCCACGCAGAACCGTCAGCTCGCCGTGAAGCAGATGGGCGCCGAGGCCGAGCTGGTCATCGTGGTCGGCTCCCGCAACTCCTCCAACTCCAAGCGGCTGGTCGAGGTCGCCAAGCTGGCCGGCTCCCGCGACGCGTACCTGGTCGACTTCGCGAGCGAGATCGACGAGGCCTGGCTGGGGGGCGTGACGACGGTCGGCGTCACCTCCGGCGCCTCCGTACCCGAGGTGCTGGTCGAGCAGGTCCTGGAGTGGCTCGCCGAGCGCGGCTACGGCGACGTCGAGATCGTCAAGGCGGCCGAGGAGTCCATCGTCTTCTCGCTGCCCAAGGAACTCCGCCGTGACCTGCGGGAAGAGGCGGCCACCCTGGTCGCCGAGCGCGGCGGCACCGGCACCGGCGCGTGATCACCGTCCGTACAACTGTGTGACCGCGGGCTCGCCCGACGTCGTGACTGTCAGTCGTACGACGTAACGTGGAGCCATGCAGATCTTCGGCGTGGACATCGGTGGTTCCGGGATCAAGGGTGCTCCCGTGGACCTGGACAAGGGCGACCTGGCCCAGGAGCGGTGCAAGGTGCTCACCCCGCATCCGGCGACGCCCGACGGCGTCGCCGACGGGGTCAAGCAGGTGGTCGACCACTTCGGGTGGAGCGGCCCGGTCGGGCTCACCTTCCCCGGCGTGATCACCGACGGCACCCACATCCGTACGGCGGCGAACGTCGACAAGAGCTGGATCGACACCGACGCGCGCTCGCTGTTCAGCGAGCGGCTCGGCGGTCTCCCGGTGACCGTGGTCAACGACGCGGACGCGGCGGGCGTGGCCGAGATGGAGTTCGGCGCCGGCCGGGACCGCAAGGGTGTCGTCCTCCTGCTCACCTTCGGCACCGGCATCGGCAGCGCCCTGTTCGTCGACGGCGAGCTGGTCCCCAACACCGAGCTGGGCCACCTGGAGCTGGACGGCCACGACGCGGAGAAGAAGGCGTCCAGCAAGGCCAAGGAGGACCAGGAGCTGAGCTGGGAGCACTGGGCGCACCGGGTCAACAAGTACCTGGCCCACGTCGAGATGCTCTTCAGCCCGAACCTGTTCATCATCGGCGGCGGGGTGAGCCGCAAGGCCGACAAGTTCCTGCCGTACGTCCAGGGCATCAAGGCCGAGATCGTCCCGGCCCAGCTGCAGAACAACGCGGGGATCGTGGGCGCGGCGATGCGCGCCGCACAGCACGCCAAGTAGCCGGCACCCGGCACGCCCCGTCCGTGCCCCGGGCCCCCGTCCGTGCCCCGGCCCCACCGTCCGTGCCCCGGCCCCACCGTCCGTGGCCCGGGCCGGCGGCCGGGGTCAGGCCCTGCGGCGCCGGAGCATCCGGACCGTCCGGATCATCCGGATCCGGCGGACGACGACGGTCACCCCGGCGATCAGCGTCCCGCCGTAGAGCCAGCCGGCCTGCGTGGACAGGGCCGTCACCAGGCCCATCACCCCGCCCAGGAAACCGCCGCCGCCGTCGTCGGCGACCAGCGACAGGCCGACGGCGAAGGCGATGGGGATGACGACGGGGGCGGTCAGCAGATCGCCCCCGCGCACCCACAGCGCGGTCAGCGCGGACACCGGCAGGGACAGCACGCCGTACACGGTGAGGGACGCCCCGAAAAGCAGGTCGTCCAGGAAGCCGAGCGTGAGCATCGCGGCCATGCAGAAGAGGCCGCAGCCGAGTCCCGTGAGCCGTGGGTTCGGCAGCCGCGCGGGCCCCGCCCCCGGCGCCGGACGCGACCCTCCGGGAGCGGGCCGGCGCCGGGCCGTCCCCGGCCGCGGTCTCGCCTGCGGGGGCAGCGGCGCACGGGGGCCGCCTCGACGCGGTCCGGGCTGTCGGGGTCGGGTCCTGTGATGCTCCACCGGACCAACCTAGGTCGGTTCATGGGCCCGATCGCACCCCGGACACGCCGAAACCAAGCCGAAGAGCGGACCTTGGCCAGGTGTTCGACGCTGTCGCCGGCAGGGTGCCCCGAACCCCGTAAACTGGGGGATCGGCCGGCCCGCCGGCACTGGCAGCCCCCCCGGCTCACTCACCCACTCACTACGGGAAGTCGCAACGTGTCGCTCACGATCGGAATCGTCGGCCTGCCTAATGTCGGCAAGTCGACCCTGTTCAACGCCCTGACCAAGAACGACGTGCTCGCGGCCAACTACCCGTTCGCCACGATCGAGCCCAACGTGGGTGTCGTCGGCGTCCCCGACGCCCGCCTGGCCAAGCTGGCCTCGATCTTCTCCTCGGACCGCATCCTCCCCGCCACGGTCGACTTCGTCGACATCGCGGGCATCGTGCGCGGCGCCTCCGAGGGCGAGGGACTGGGCAACAAGTTCCTCGCGAACATCCGTGAGTCCGACGCGATCTGCCAGGTCATCCGGGCCTTCAAGGACGAGAACGTCGTGCACGTCGACGGCAAGGTCTCGCCGAAGGACGACATCGAGACGATCAACACCGAGCTGATCCTCGCCGACCTCCAGACCATCGAGAAGGTCCTGCCGCGGCTCCAGAAGGAGTCGCGCATCAAGAAGGACGTGGCGCCCAAGGTCAAGGCGGTCGAGGAGGCCAAGGAGATCCTGGACAAGGGCGACACCCTGTTCTCCCAGGGCATCCTCCAGGGCTCGGAGCGCGCCGAGCTCCTGCACGACCTGCACCTCCTCACCACCAAGCCGTTCCTCTACGTCTTCAACGTCGACGAGGACGAACTGCTCGACGAGGACTTCAAGACCGAGCAGCGCGCCCTGGTCGCCCCCGCCGAGGCGATCTTCCTCAACGCCAAGCTGGAGCAGGACCTCGCGGAACTCGACGAGGAGGACGCCATGGAGCTCCTGGAGTCGGTGGGCGCCGAGGAACCCGGCCTCGCCACCCTCGCCCGCGTCGGCTTCGACACCCTCGGCCTCCAGACCTACCTCACGGCCGGCCCCAAGGAATCCCGCGCCTGGACCATCAAGAAGGGCGCCACGGCCCCCGAGGCGGCCGGCGTGATCCACACCGACTTCCAGAAGGGCTTCATCAAGGCCGAGGTCATCTCCTTCACCGACCTGGTCGAAACCGGCTCGGTCACCGAGGCCCGCGCCAAGGGCAAGGCCCGCATGGAGGGCAAGGACTACGTCATGCAGGACGGGGACGTGGTGGAGTTCCGCTTCAACGTGTGAGTGAGTGCAGTGACACGGGCGGCGTGGCACCCGGTGAAAGGTGTCGCGCCGCCCGTTGTTTGCTGGGGGTGGGGGATCAGATGAGGGAGTTGTAGATCTTCCAGCCGGGGCCGACGCTGACGCGTGCCGCGTAGGGGGCCGTGGCCTTGCCGGTGCCGGGGTAGAGCCAGAGCGTGCCTGTGGTGTCGCGGGCCAGCAGGTCGGCGCGGCCGTCGCCGGTGACGTCGCGGGGGCCGGCGAACGCGTTGTAGGTGTTCCAGCCCGTGCCGATCCTGGTGCGGGCGGCGAAGGGGGCGGCGGCCTTGCCGGTGCCGCGGAACAGCCACAGGCTGCCCCCGGTGTCGCGGGCGACCAGGTCGGCCCTGCCGTCACCCGTGACGTCGCCCGCGCCGACCAGCGTGGAGTAGCCCTTCCAGCCTCCGCCGACCAGGGTGCGGGCGGCGAAGGGGGCGGTGGCGTTGCCGGTGCCGCGGTAGAGCCAGAGCCTGCCGGTGGTGTCGCGGGCGACCAGGTCGGCCTTGCCGTCGCCGGTGAGGTCACCGGTTCCGGTCAGTGAGGTGTAGCCGCCCCAGCCCGGCCCGACCTTCTTCCGGGCCGCGAGCGGAGCCGCCGCCTTTCCGGTCCCCTGGTACAGCCACAGCGTGCCCGAGCCGTCGCGGGCCACGACCGAGCCGCTGCCGTCCGACATCACCCGCGAGACGCTGGTGATCAGGTTGTACGTGTTCCAGCCGGGGCCGACGGCGAGGCGCTTCGCGAGAGGCGCCGCCGGCACGCCCGTGCCGTGGTACTGCCACAGCGTGCCGGAGGTGTCCCGCGCCAGCAGCGTGCCGAGCTGTGCCGGCGGCGGGGTGCCCGTGCCGGTGACCGTCTCCAGCATCGCGCCCTGCCCGGCGTCGCCGGTGATCTCGTAGGACGCCGACCGGGCGCCGACGGTGGTCGGCGAGAAGGTCACGGTCTGCCGCACGCTCTGCTCGGGGCCGATGACCAGGCCCTCGGGCAGCGGGTCGGCGCTGGTGAACACGCCGGCCGGCGCCTTCGCCTTGGTGATCGTGACCGGGACGTTCCCGGAGTTGGTGATGGTGAACGCCTTGGTGACCGACGTGCCGCGGGTGACCCCGCCGAACGAGAGAGACGGGGGAGTGAGCAGCAGGTGTCCCTTGCCGCTGATCGCGTTGCCCTCGACGGGGATGGTCAGGGTGCCGCTGGTGCTCGTCAGCGTGATCGACGAGGAGTGCGAGCCGGTGGCCGTGGGCGCGTAGCCGACGCGGAGCACGACCGAGCCCTGGGCCGGGACGACCGTCGGGTCCGCCGGGTCGGCGCTCGGCAGGTTGTCCGCGCTGAACGGTCCGGTGGGCGAGGTGACGGAGGTGATGGTCTCCGGTTCGGTGCCGGTGTTGGTCACCTGGACGTTCGCGGTGGCCGCGGTCCCCGTCGGCTGGTTGTCGAAGGACACCGTGCCCGGGAACGCGGCCAGCCCGGCCCTGGTCCCGACGCCGTGCAGGCTCAGCGCGAACGTGCCCGCGCCCGTGACGACGGTGAGCGTGCCGCTCGCGCCCAGGACCGCGGTCGGCCTGAACGTGACCGGCACGGTGAGCTGCCCGCCGGCCGGGATCGAGGCCGGCAGCGACGAGGTGTCCGCGGTGAACGGGCCCTCGACGCTCACCGACCTGATGGCCAGCGCCTTGGACGGGTTCTGGTTCTCCGTCAGGACGACGTCGGTGCTCGCCGCGTCGCCGACCTCTGCCGTCCCGAAGTCGACAGGGCCGCCCTTGAGGGGGCTGCCCACGGGGTTGCCGTAGGCGTAGACCCTGCCGTCCCGGGTGCCGACGAAGACCTGGTTGCCGTCGGTCGCCGGGACGGCGAACTTCGGTGCGGTGCCGATCGGCGCGGACCACACAAGACGCAGGACGCCGTTCGCGTCCGGCACCGGGTTGTAGGCGCGCAGCTGGGCGCCGACGCCCGTCGGGCCGCCCGACCACACGACCCACACCAGGGCGCTGCCCGAGCGCGTCCCGTCGGAGGTGACCACCGGCGAGCCGCTGGTGTAGGGGAAGGAGTCCTGGCTCGCGCCCGCGACGCTCAGCGCCGGGTCGCCCTTGGTGGTCACACCGCGGTGCAGCGCCGTCAGCGAGCCGCCGTTGCCGACGACGTACACGTAGCCGCCGTCTCCGCCCCAGACCGCGGGGTGGCCCCACTGGCCCTTCAGCGGCCCGGTGACGCCGACGACCGCGTCCGTTCCGCCGGGGCCCTGCGAGCGTCCGCCGAGGTGGTCGCGGTCCAGCAGGAACACCCGGCCGTCCTTGCCCTGCTGCACCATCAGGTGCGGGTGGGAGGCGGTGCCGAAGCTGTCCGGGAGGCCCACCGGGCCGCCGGACGCCAGGTCGGTGTCCTGCTGGTCGAGCGTCGGAGCGTTGGACGGGCTGAAGAAGTCCGCGGCCTTCAGGCTCTGGTCGGGCTGCACCTGGAGCCGGACCACGGACTCCGCGAGCGTGCCGGGCGGCGAGGTGCCCGGGCCGGGCGCCGGGCTGACGCCGTTGCCGGTGGCCACGAAGATCCGGCCGGGACCGTCGGAGACGAGACCGCCGCCGGAGTGCCAGATGCCGGCGCCGCTGTTGCTGGCGCCGGTCTCCGCCGCCCACATCGACGTCACCGAGGGCGAGGTGGTGCTGACGCCGACCACGTAGCCGCGGTACGGCTTGGCGTCGCAGTGCCCGCCGAAGCCCGCGTACACGACCCCGTCGAGGAGCAGCAGCCCCGGCCGCTGCATCTCGTACGCGGGCAGGAACGACTGGCTCGGGTCGTTGGACGCCGAGCCCTGGATCGTCACGGGGAAGCCCTGCTTCTCCGCGCCGGTGACCGGCTCGAGCGCGTGCATGTACCAGTGCGGGTTGAGCGCGTTCGGGCCGTCGTCGACCTTGGTCGTCAGGTAGACCGCGCCGGTCGCCGGGTCGTACACCGGCGTACCGGTGCTGCCCACGTTCGGCGCCAGGTCGCCGCAGCTGAGCGTCGCGGCCGGCCACGCGGGCCCGAAGTTGCGCTGCCACAGCACGGCACCGGTGGTCCGGTCCAGGCCGTAGGCCCTGTTGTTCTCGGTGACCGCCACCACCGTGGCGCCGACCACGATCGGCTGCGCGTAGATCTGCCCGTCCAGCTGGGCCGGGGTCTTCCACAACTGCCCGAACGACGACGACTGCACGTCCGCCGCGCTCAGGCCCGCCTCACCCTGGTCCCAGCCGGTCCGCAGCGAGTCCACCGACCCGGTGGTCTCGCTGGCCTGCGCCTGCGGGACCCCCACGCCGATCAGCCCCGCCGTCAGCGCGCCCGTCACCGCGAGCACCAGCCCACGCCACCCGGCGCCTCTCCTCCGTATGCCGCCGCGTCTGTCAGCACCCACGACGAAAACCCCCTCCGATGCCGGTCCCTGAAGCCCCCACGACCGCGCTCCCCGCGCGACCGCCCTCCCCGAGCCGCCCGGCGCCTTGGGCGGCCTCCTGATGAGGAGACACGCGGCGCACGGTCACAGCCCGCGCATCAAACCACACAATCCACCCCACGTGACCTGGTTGCCCCTTCTCCCGCGCGCGGCGTCTCGCGACGCGGATCCTGACAACTCCCGTACCGTGCGCGGCCATCCATGGTTCACCTGTGGCGGCCGGCGCCCCGGCCCCGCCGGTGATGTCGCTGCGGGGTGGGAAGATGCCGGAACGGCCGGTGAGGAGTGAGGGGCGGGCGCGTGGGGCGGGACGAGCGGGGCGTGGTCGCGCGGGCAGCGCGGCTGGCCGAGGCGGCCCGGAACGTGGCCGGTGATCACGGCAGGGCCGTCGAAGCCGTACGGGCGGCACTCGCGCCGATCCACGACGCGGCGGTACGGCGGGAGCTCGACGCCATCCCGGTCGCGCGGCTCCAGGACGTCACCGAGGGCCGGCTGCGGCTGGGCGGCGTCGAGCAGAGCGGGCTGCGGACGGTGGGCGCCGTGCTCGACGCGGGCGCGTACCGCCTGTTGCAGATACCCGGGGTCGGGCGCCGCACCGTCGACCAGATGCTCGCCGCGGCCCGCAGACTCTCCGAGGCCGTGCACGAGACCGTGGCGGTCCACATCGACGTGGACCGGCCGGAGCCGAGCACCACCGCGCTCGTCGTGGCCTTGCAGGTGCTGGTGGAGGCGGGACCGGAGGCGCGCCGCGCCGTCGACCGGGCCGACGCCCTGTCGCGACGGCTGGAGCCGCTGCTAACCGACGCCCGCCCCGCCGCCGGGCGGTTCCGGATGCTCCTGGCCGGCCGGGAGCGGAAGGCCCGCGCGCTGGCGGCCGTGGCCGGACTCCGGCCGCTGGTCGACGAGGCGGACCGGGGACGGCTGCTCGAACTCTTCGCCCAGGCCTCCGTCGACCTGCTCCGCGGACCGTCGTCCGACCTCGCCGCCTGGGCGGACTTCGAACTCCGCTCCGCCGACTACTACAGCCTGCTCGCCGAGATCTCCGGCGCGGCACCCGACGTGGCCGCCGCCGAGGGCTTCCTGCCCGACGAGATCGCCGAGCGGGTCCGGGCCCAGCACCTGGACGACTCGCACCGGCGGGTCTCCCTGCGCGGCTACCAGGCGTTCGGCGCGCGGTTCGCCCTCGCGCAGCGCAAGGTGGTCCTCGGCGACGAGATGGGCCTAGGGAAGACCATCCAGGCGATCGCCGTGCTGGCCCACCTGGCCGCCGAGGGGCGGAGCCACTTCATGGTGGTGTGCCCGGCGAGCGTCCTCGTGAACTGGACGCGGGAGATCGAGGCCCGCAGCGCCCTGCGCGTACTGCTGCTGCACGGCCCCGACCGGCACGACGCGTTCGCCGACTGGAAGGGGCGGGGCGGGGTCGGGGTCACCACGTTCGACGCCCTGCGCGGGTTTCCCGCACCGGGCGGCGGCGAGGTCGGCCTCCTCGTGGTCGACGAGGCGCACTCGGTGAAGAACCCGAAGGCCAAGCGGTCCCAGGCGGTCGCCCGGTGGGCGGAGCACTGCGAGCGCACCCTCTTCATGACCGGCACCCCGATGGAGAACCGGGTCGCGGAGTTCCGCAGCCTGGTCGGGATGCTCGACCGCGGCGTCGCGGAGTCCCTGGACGACGGTGACGCCCTGGCCGGATCGGTCGCCTTCCGCAAGGCCGTCG
The DNA here is from genome assembly GCF_040652195.1 of Streptomyces sp. NPDC048278. NCBI lineage: Bacteria > Bacillati > Actinomycetota > Actinomycetes > Kitasatosporales > Streptomycetaceae > Streptomyces > Streptomyces sp. NPDC048278. The sequence goes on along the minus strand of NZ_JBEZLP010000033.1, from coordinate 22,459 downwards.
CCCCCGTCTACCTGCGGCGCAACCAGCAGGACGTGCTGACGGAACTCCCCAGTCTCCAGCACACCGACGAGTGGGAGGAGCTGAGCGCGTCCGACGCGGAGGCGTACCGCGACGCCGTACGCGCCGGCAACTTCATGGCGATGCGCAGGGCCGCGTATCTCCGCCCGGAGCGGTCGGCCAAGCTGGAGCGGCTCCGCGAGATCGTCGAGGAGGCCGGGGAGAACGGGCAGAAGACGGTGGTCTTCTCCAACTTCAAGGACGTCCTGCGCGTGGTCGAGCAGGCGCTCGCCGACCGCACCGCGGTCTTCGGTCCGCTCAGTGGCGATGTCCCGGCCGCCCGCCGGCAGCAACTCGTCGACGACTTCGCCGCCGCCCCCGGCGCCGCGGTGCTCCTGGCGCAGATCCAGGCGGCGGGCGTCGGCCTCAACATGCAGGCCGCCTCCGTCGTCGTCATCTGCGAACCGCAGATCAAACCGACCGTCGAACACCAGGCGGTAGCCCGGGCCCACCGCATGGGCCAGGTCAGACCGGTCCGCGTGCACCGCCTCCTCGCCACCGGGGGAGTGGACGAACGCCTGGTGGAGATGCTGGAGCGGAAGACCCGCCTGTTCGACGCCTACGCCCGCCGCAGCGCGGTCGCCGAGGCCACCCCCGACGCGGTCGACGTGTCGGACACCGAACTGGCCCGCCGGATCGTCGAGGAGGAACAGGCCCGTCTGGGCACGACGGACGGGGACCATGTCCGAGCCCAGGGAGTCCGGAGACCCGACGGGAACCACGCCGAGAGGGCGGACGCCTGACACCCCTACGCCGACTCCCGCACCCGCAACTCCGCCCCCACCTTCAGCTGCTCGGCCGGCAGCGGGTCGCGGTCGGTCAGCAGGCGGGCCGCCTGTTCGACCGCGAGGGCGCCGAGGCGGCGGGTGTCCAGGGCGACCGTGGTCAGCGGGGGGTCGACGAGCGTGCCCAGTTGCAGGCCGTCGAAGCCGACCACGGCCAGGTCCCGGGGGACCTGGAGACCGAGCCGGCGCGCGGCGCGCAGCGCACCTACCGCGATGATGTCGTTGAAGGTGAAGACGGCGGTCAGCTCCGGGTGCGCGGCGAGGAGTTCCTGGAGCGCGCTCTCCCCGCCCTCGGCGCTCTGGTCGGCGCGGGCCACGGCGCCGGAGTCCAGCCCGCACGCGGACATCGCGGCGTCGAACCACCTGTGCCGGATGCTCGGTTCGGACCGTTCGGCGTGTTCGAGCATGCCGATGTGCCGGTGTCCCGCCGCGGTCAGGTGGCTGATCGCCGCGTGCACGCCGCTCTCGCCGTCGATCCGGATCGAGCTGAACCGCTGGGTGCGGTGCTCGCGGTCGATGAGCACCACGGGGAGCCCCCGGGTCAGCCTGTCGATCTCGTCCTCGGGCAGGCTGAGATAGCCCACGACGGCGTCGACCTGGGAGGCGATCACCTCCAGCGTGCCCCGCTCCTCGTCGGTCCGGTCGCCGGTGTCGTACACGACGACGTGCCAGCCCCGGTCCCGGGCCGCCTCCAGGGCCGCCGCGGCGACCTCGGTGAAGAACGGGTTGAGCAGGTCGGGGATGACGAGGCCGACACTTATGGTGTCCTGCCGGACCAGCCCCCGGGCGAACCGGCTCGGCCGGTAGCCGAGCGCCAGGGCGGTGTCGAGAACACGCTGCTTGGTGGAGACGCCGATCTCGCCCTTGTCGTTGAGCGCACGTGACACGGTCTGCCGGGACACGCCCGCGGCCTGGGCCACATCGTCGATCGTGACCCTGCGGGGTCCGGTCCCCGACGACGCCATCTCTCACCTCCGCCTAACTGCAGGCGCGCCAGCGCCGCAGGGACACCGAGTATGCCCCGGTGCACAGAAACCTTGACACTCCGGCGGTCGGAAGCCCACACTCCCAATCACTTCCCGTTACCGCTCCCGTGAGCGCTCACGGTACCGCTCACGGAACCCAATTCCAACCAGAAGGCATCCGCCTCCAGGTGTCAACGTCGACCCGCCTGGTCCCCGTCGCCAGGCGTTCTCTGGAACGGAAGACATGAGAAGCACAGCCACGCGCACCCGCCTCGCCGCCGCAGCCGCGACCGCAGGCATCGTCGTACTCGCCGGGTGTTCCTCGTCCGGTTCGGCGGACAACGCGTCCGCGTCCTCCTGCGAGCCCGCGAAGGGCAAGGTGACCCTCCAGTACTGGAACACCGTTCCGGGCATGGACAAGGTCGTCGACCTGTGGAACAAGCAGCACCCGGACATCCAGGTCGAGACGAAGAACATCTCCAACGACCAGTACGGCACCCTCGGCAACGCCCTCAAGGCGGACAAGGCCCCCGACCTCGCCCAGGTCGGCTACGACGAACTGCCCAACCTGCGCACCCAGAGCGCCTTCGTGGACGCCTCCGCCTGCAAGGCGGCCACCGCGGCCAAGGCGAAGTTCGTGCCGTGGACCTGGTCGCAGACCAGCTTCGGCGGCACCGGCGTCTTCGCGATCCCGCAGGACACCGGCCCGATGGCGCTCTACGTCCGCAGTGACCTCTTCAAGAAGTACAACGTTGTCGTCCCCACGACCTGGGACGAGTACGCGACGGCCGCCGAGAAGCTGCACAAGGCGGACCCGGACCTCGACATGACGTTCTTCGACCCGAACAACGCCGAGTGGTTCAACGGGCTCCTCTGGCAGAACGACGCGAAGATGTACGGCTACTCCGGCGACAAGTGGCAGGTCTCCGTCGACTCGGCGCAGAGCAAGCAGGTCGCGGACTACTGGCAGAAGCTGATCTCCGAGAAGGTCGTGCGCACCGACCTCGCCCACGGCTCGACCCAGATGTACGCGGCGTACCAGAAGGACCAGCTCGCCACCTACGTCGGCGCCGCCTGGGGCTACAGCATGTTCCGCGACAACCTGCCCAAGCAGGCCGGGAAGTGGTCGATCGTCCCGATGCCGACGTGGGGCGCGAACGGCTCCTCCGGTGACTGGGGCGGCTCGACCGTCGCGTTCATGAAGGGCGGCAAGCACCTCTACGAGTCGGTCGAGTTCAACACCTGGCTGAACACCGACCCGGACGCCCTCGCGCTGGAGAACAAGCTCGGCGGCCTCTACCCGGCGGCCACCGCCGGCCTGGACCTGCCCGCGCTGAAGCAGGGCGTGCCGTACTACGGCAACGAGAAGGTCTTCGACGTCTTCGCCGACGCCTCGAAGAAGATCGACACCAGCTTCGCCTGGGGCCCCACGCAGAAGACCGTGAACCTGGCCCTCCAGGACGCCCTGGCCAAGGCCGCGGCCGGCGACGGCACCCTCACCGACGCGCTCGCGACCGCCCAGGCCGCCGCGCTGACGTCGATGAAGGACCAGGCGATCCCGGCGACGGCGGGCAAGTGACCGTTCGATGACCGACCTCGCAACCCGCTCGGCCGGCGTGCGAACCACGCCCGGAGGCCGCCGTCGCCCGAACGGCGGCGGCCCCCGGGCGGCCACCGTCGCCGCCTTCGTGACCCCGTTCTTCCTGCCGTTCCTGCTGTTCTACCTGGTGCCGGTCGGCTACGCCCTCTGGCAGAGCTTCCGTGTCGTGCGCCGCTCCGGCGGCCAGTACGGCACCTCGTACACGACCTTCGGCGGCTTCGAGCAGTACACGCAGGTCCTCCGGAACACCGAGTTCTGGTCCAGCATCGGCCGCATCGGGCTGTTCGGCGTCGTGCAGGTGCCGGTCATGCTGTTCGTGGCCCTGGTCATCGCGCTGCTCCTGGACACGCCCCTGCTGAAGGGCAAGGGGTTCTTCCGCACCGTCGCGTTCATGCCGTACGCGGTACCCGGCGTGATCGCCGCGATCATGTGGTCGTACCTGTACTCGCCCCAGCTCAGCCCGGTCGTCGACCTGCTGAACGGCATCGGGCTGCACCCCGACTTCCTCGGTCCGGGCGCCGTGCTCTGGTCGGCCGCGAACGTCTCCACCTGGCTGTGGACCGGCTACAACATGCTGATCATGTTCTCGGCGCTCCAGTCGATCCCGCAGGAGCTCTACGAGGCCGCGAAGCTCGACGGCGCCTCCAACTGGACGATCGCCTGGCGGGTCAAGGTGCCGATCATCGCCCCGTCGATCGTGCTGACCACCGTCTTCTCGATCATCGGCACGCTCCAGCTGTACGCCGAGCCGGCCGTGCTGCGGCAGATCTCCTCGAACATCTCCAGCACGTTCACGCCGAACATGCTCGCCTACACGGTGGCCTCCGGGAACAACTACCAGCAGGCCGCGGCCATCTCGGTGGTCATTGCCGTCATCACCTTCGTCTTGAGCTTCGGGTTCATGCGACTGACCTCGAAGAAGGCCGGACTGTGAGCAACACGAGCACGCAGCGCGAGAGCCGGGTCAGCCGCACGGCCGCCATGGGGCTGATGGTGCTCCTGGCCGTCTACTTCCTGCTGCCGGTGTACTTCCTGGTCGTCGCGTCGACCAAGCCGCAGGGCGACCTCGCCGCCACCAACGGGCTGGCGTTCTCGCACTTCAACCTGTTCGACAACCTGCACACCCTGTTCACCCGCAGCGACGGCGTCTTCGGCCGCTGGGCCCTCAACACCGTCCTCTACGCGGTGCTGGGCGCGGCCGTGGGCACCCTGATCTCCGCGCTGTGCGGCTACGCCCTCGCCAAGTTCACCTTCCGCGGCCGGGAGTTCCTGTTCTCCGTCATCCTCGGCGGCGTCCTGGTGCCCACCACCGCGCTCGCCCTGCCGCTGTTCCTGCTGTTCTCGGCGACCGGCCTGGTCAACACCTACCTCGCGGTGTTCCTGCCCAGCATCGTCAGCCCGTTCGGCGTGTACCTCGCCCGGATCTTCGCCAACGCCTCGGTGCCGCAGGAGCTGATCGAGTCGGCGCGGCTGGACGGGGCGGGCGAGTTCCGGATCTTCTTCTCGGTGGGCTTCCGGCTGATGACACCGGCCCTGGTGACCATCTTCCTGTTCCAGTTCGTGGCCATCTGGAACAACTTCTTCCTGCCGATGGTGATGCTTCAGAAGGAGTCCCTCTTCCCGATCACCCTCGGCCTGTACGAGTGGAACGGCCAGACCGCCCGTGCCCCGCTGCTCCAGGAGTCGATCATCACCGGCTCGCTGGTGTCGATCCTGCCGGTGATCGTCGTCTTCATCCTCCTCCAGCGGTTCTGGCGCACCGGCCTGGCCGCCGGTTCCCTCAAGTGACCCCCCACGCGCGGAAGGTGCTCCCCACCATGCCCAACCCGGCTGTCTTCGTGCCCCACTTCCACTGGGACCGGGAGTGGTACGAGCCGTTCCAGGTGTTCCGGCACCGGCTCGTCACCGCCCTGGACACCGTGCTGGAGACGGCCGAGGCCGACCCGGACTTCCGGTTCACCGTCGACGGGCAGATGGCCGCCGTCGAGGACTACCTGGAGATGCGGCCCGAGAACCGCGAGCGGGTCGCCGCCCTGGTCCGCGAGGGCCGGCTGGCCGTCGGGCCGTGGCTGATCCTGCTCGACGAGTTCCTCTGCTCCGGCGAGACCATCGTCCGCAACCTCCAGATGGGGTGGGCGGCGGCCGAGCGGCTCGGCGGCGCGATGCCGGTCGGCTACCTGCCCGACATGTTCGGCCACATCGCGCAGATGCCGCAGATCCTGGCCCGCGCCGGCCTCGAACACGCCGCGCTGTGGCGCGGGGTGCCCGGCACGGTCGACGGCCACGCCTTCCGCTGGCGCGCACCCGACGGCTCCGAGGTGCGCACCGAGTTCCTCTTCGACGGGTACGACAACGGTCTCGACGTCCTGCTGGTACCGGACCGGATCCGCCGCGCGCTCGGCGAGTACGCCGAGATGACGGCCGGGCGGTGGGGCGGCGACCCGGTGCTCGCCATGGCCGGCACCGACCACAACGCGCCCGACCCGCGGCTCGCGGACTGGCTGCGCAGGGCCTCGGGCGAGGAACGGCCGATCACCGTCGCCACCCTCGACGAGTACATCCGGGGGCACGTACGGGACGAGGTGACGGCCGTCGTCACCGGTGAGCTGCGCAGCCACGTACGGGGCAACATCCTCCCCGGCGTGCTGTCCGTGCGGCTCGGGCTCAAGCAGCGGATGGCCACCGCCGAGCGGACGGTCGACCACGCCGAGCGGATGAACGCCCTGTGGTCCGGCCGCGACGACTCCGCCTTCCTCGCCCTCGCCTGGCACAAGATCATCGAGTCCACCGCGCACGACTCCGTGGTCGGCTCCGGCACCGACGAGACCTGCGACCAGGTCGCGGCCCGCCTCGCCGAGGCCGCGCAGACCGCCCGCGCGGTCCGGGACGCGGCCCTCGCCGAGCCCGCCGCCGGGGTGCCGGGCGACGCCTACCTGGTCGCCAACCCGCTGCCGGCGCCCCGCACCGCACTGGTCGAGGTCGACGTGGTGGCCGCCCCGGACGGGAGCACGCTGGTCGCGACCACCGCCGACGGCACCGCGCACCCCGTACAGCAGGTCGCCCAGGCCCCCACCGTCCTCAGCGACGAGCGGCTCGACGCCTCCCAACTGGAGCGCGTGCTGCGCCGCATCCACCGCCGCGAACTGTTCGGCCTCCTGATCAACGGGTACGAACTCACCCCGAACTCCCTGGTCTTCCACCTCGCCGAGGTCCCGGAGGGCCCCTTCGACCTGATGACCCTGCGCGGCGAGGTCGCCGCCGCGGCCGTGGCGCATCCGGGGGAGTGGCGGGTACGGACCCTCGCCCAGGCCCGGGCCACCGCGCTGGTGGCCGTACCCGTCCCGGCCACCGGACTCGCCGCCTTCCGGGTCGGTCCGGGCGAGCTGCCCGCCGCCCGAGCGATGCAGGGTGCGACGGCGACGGCGGACACCCTCTCCAACGGCCTGGTCGAGGTCGCCGTCGCCGCCGACGGCACCCTGGACGTGACCGGCGTCGACGGCACCGTGCTGTCGGGCGTCGGCCGCCTGGTGGACGGCGGCGACCGCGGCGACAGCTACAACTACGCCCCGCCGGCCCACGACGTGCTCGTCTCCGAGCCGGCCCGTGTCGCGGCCGAACTCCTCGAAAGCGGCCCGCTGCGGGCCCGGTTGCGCGTCACCCGCGTCTACGACTGGCCGGAGGCGCTCGCCGACGGCGACCGCGACCGGCGCGGCGGGCGCACCGTCCCGACCCCCGTGGACATGCTGGTGGAGGTCCGCGCGGGCGAACCCTTCGTCCGGATCTCCACGTCGTTCCTGAACCGGTCCGCCGACCACCGGCTGCGCCTGCACGTCCCGCTGCCGCTGCCCGTCACCGCCTCGGCGTCGGCCGGGCAGTTCGCGGTCACCGAGCGCGGCCTGACCGCCGAGGGCGGCTGGGGCGAGTACCCCCTGCCGACTTTCCCGGCGAGCACCTTCGTGGCGGCGGGCCCGGCCACCGTCCTGCTCGACCACTCCGCCGAGTACGAACTCGTCGACGACGGCTCCGCACTCGCCCTCACCCTGCTCCGCGCCATCGGCTCCATCAGCGTCAACATCCACCCCCTGCGCGACGAACCCGCCGCGAGCGAGATCCCGGCACCCGGCGCCCAGGACCTGGGCATGCGCATCGAGAACCGGTTCGCCGTGCTGCCCTGGGCATCCGGCTGGCAGGGCGCCGACGCGGTCGCCCTCGCCGAGGAGTTCCGGGGCGACGCCCTGGTCACCCGGGGCACCGCGCCCGGCGGCGGCCCGCTGCCCCCGGACGCGTCCGGCGTGCAGGTCGACGGCCGGGACGTCCACGTGTCGAGCATCCGCCGGATCACCGACCCCGAGCACGGACCCGGCACCGAGCTCCGGCTGGCCGCGATGCGGGACACCGCGACGACCGTCCGCGTGACCGGCGCGTTCACCGAGGCGACCACCGTCGACCTGCTCGGCCGGCCGCTCGCCCCCGAGCCGGTCCGGGACGGGCTCGAACTCGACCTCGGGCCGTGGGAGATCCGCACGGTCGTCCTCCGTCGGTAGGGCCGCGATGTCACGTCCGCCGTCTGTCGGCTGCGGCGCCGTTGCGGCTGGTCGCGCAGTTCCCCGCGCCCCTGACGGGGCGCTGCCATCCCCCCGTCTTCAAGAAAGTTGTGACGCCTTGACCTCTGACCTCACCGCCTACGTATCCGACCCCACCCCCTGGCACGGTGCCCTGCGTCCGGCCCGGTCGTGGCTGCACTCGGACGCACCGGCCCTGTCGCTGAACGGCGACTGGCGGTTCCGGCTGTCGCCGACGGCGGCGGTGGCGTCGGACTTCGCCGCCGAGGACTTCGACGACCGGGGGTGGGACAGCATCCCGGTGCCCGCGCACTGGGTACTGGAGGGCGACGGCGCCCATGGCCGGCCGGCGTACACGAACGTGCAGTTCCCGTTCCCGATCGACCCGCCGCACGTCCCGGACGAGAACCCCACCGGCGACTACCGCCGCCACTTCGACCTGCCCGCCGGATGGACGGACGCCGAGCGGGTCGTCCTGCGCTTCGACGGCGTCGAGTCGCTGTTCAAGGTGTGGGTGAACGGCGTCGGGATCGGCACCGCGAGCGGCAGCCGGCTCGCCCACGAGTTCGACGTCACCTCCGCCGTGCGCCCCGGGGACAACGTCGTCGCCGTCCGCGTGCACCAGTGGTCGGCGGCCAGCTACCTGGAGGACCAGGACCAGTGGTGGCTGCCGGGCATCTTCCGGGACGTCACCCTGCTCGCCCGCCCGGCCGGTGGCATCGAGGACGTCTGGCTGCGCACCGGGTACGACGACGGGCGCGGCCGGGTCGAGCCGGAGGTCACCGCGGAGGCCTCCGCGTTCCCGGTCACCCTGCGCATTCCCGAACTGGGCGTGGAGCGGGTCTGGGCGACGCCGGCCGACGTGGCGCCCGTCGACGTCCCGGAGGTGGAGCCGTGGTCGGCCGAGCTGCCGCGGCTGTACGACGCGACCGTGTCCTCGGCCGCCGAGAGCATCGCCCTGCGCATCGGCTTCCGCACGGTCGAGATCCGCGGCGACCAGTTCCTGGTCAACGGCCGCAGGGTCGTCTTCCACGGCATGAACCGGCACGAGGCCCACCCCGAGCGCGGCCGGGTCTTCGACGAGGCGCACGCCCGCGCCGACCTGGCCCGGATGAAGCGGTTCAACGTGAACGCCATCCGCACCAGCCACTACCCGCCGCACCCCCGGCTGCTCGACCTCGCCGACGAACTCGGCTTCTGGGTCGTCCTGGAGTGCGACCTGGAGACCCACGGCTTCGACAAGGTCGGCTGGACCGGCAACCCGACCGACGACCCGGCCTGGCGCGCCGCCTGCCTGGACCGCATCGAGCGCACCGTCGAACGCGACAAGAACCACCCCGGTGTCGTGATCTGGTCCCTCGGCAACGAGGCCGGTACCGGGTCCAACCTCGCCGCCATGTCCGCCTGGGTGCACGCCCGCGACCCCGAGCGCCCCGTCCACTACGAGGGCGACTACACCGGCGACTACACCGACGTCTACTCCCGGATGTACTCGACCGTGCCCGAGACCGAGCAGATCGGCACCGACGGCTCCGCCTACCCGCTGCTGGGCTGCACCCCCGCCCAGGGCGCCCGGCAGCGCACCAAGCCGTTCCTGCTCTGCGAGTACGCCCACGCGATGGGCAACGGGCCGGGCGCCCTCGACCAGTACGAGGAACTGGTCCACCGCCACCCGCGGCTGCACGGCGGCTTCGTCTGGGAGTGGCGCGACCACGGCATCCTGGCCACCGCCCCCGACGGAACGCCGTACTACGCCTACGGCGGCGACTTCGGCGAGGTCGTGCACGACGGGAACTTCGTGATGGACGGCATGGTGCTCAGCGACGACGTGCCGACGCCCGGCCTCCACGAGTTCAAGGCGGTCGTCCAGCCGGTCCGGTTCGCCTTCGACGGCGACGAACTCGCCATCACCAACCTGCGGCACTCGGCCGACACCTCCGACCTGCGGTTCCGCTGGCGCGCGGAGTTCGACGGCATCCCCGTCGAGGCGGGGGAGCTGGAGACCCCGCTGCTCGCGGCGGGCGAGACGGGGCGGGTGCCGCTGCCCGCGATCGCGGTGGCCGCCGACGCCGAGACCTGGCTGACCGTCGAGGCGGTGCTGGCGACGGACACGGCCTGGGCCCCCGCCGGGCACCAGGTCGCCACCGCCCAGCTGGACCGCTCGGCACGGCGGCCGGTGCCCGCCGCCCGGCCCCGGTCCGGCTGGCGGCCCGGCGAGGGGACCCGCACGCTCGGCATCGCCGAGTTCACCGGCGGCACCCTCACCCGGCTCGCCGGGCGGGCCGTGACCGGGCCGCGGCTGGAACTGTTCCGCGCCCCGACCGACAACGACGAGGGCACCGCCGACCGGCTGGAGGGCAGCGACGCCAGCGAGGCCGGGGTGTCCAGCGCCGAACTGTGGCGCCGCGACGGCCTCGACCGCCTCACCACCCGCCGGATCGGCGTGGAGCAGACCACCGACGCCCTGCGCACCGTGGACCGGGTCTCGGCCGCCGACTCCGCACTGTGGGTGACCGTCGAGTCGGTCTGGTCGGTCGAGGACGGCGAACTGGAACTGCGCGTCGAGATCGAGCCCTCGAGCGGCTGGGCGACGGTGTGGCCGCGGATCGGGATCCGCTTCGAACTGCCCGACGGCACGGCCCCCGTGGACGGCGCCGAGTGGTTCGGCCTCGGCCCGCTGGAGTCCTACCCCGACAGCCTCCGCGCGGCCCGCACCGGCCGGTTCTCGGCCACCGTCCGGGACCTGTCCGTCGACTACGCCCGCCCCCAGGAGACCGGCCACCGCTCGCAGCTGCGCACGCTCACGCTGACCAGCGGCGACACCGAGGTACTGCGCCTCGCGGCCCTCCCCGACACCCGCGGGCGGCGCCCCGGCTTCACCCTCGCCCGGCACACCCCGCAGCAGATCGACCGGGCCGCCCACCCCTACGAACTCCCGGAGTCCGCCACCAGCCACCTCATCGTCGACGCGGCCCAGCACGGCCTCGGCTCCCGCGCCTGTGGACCGGACGTGTGGCCGGAGTTCGCGCTGCGCCCCGAAGCCCGCACGATCAGGCTGCGGATCACGGCAGGCGCCTGAACAACAGGACCCGACAGCTCTTTCACAGCCCGCACCCACGCGCCTCACGGCCCGGCGGTGGACGGTCACCGGCCATGAAGTTATCCACCGGTACCCCACGGATCCTGGTCGTGGACGACGAGAAGGACCTCACCGACCTGCTGGTGACGGTGTTGCGGGCCGAGGGCTGGCGGACCGAGCCGGCGCCGGACGGCACGACGGCCCTGCGGGCGGCCCGCGGCTTCCGGCCCGACGCGGTCGTCCTGGACCGCGGGCTGCCCGACCTGGAGGGCCTGGAGGTGCTACGGCGCCTCCGGGCCTGGCGGCCGGACCTGCCCGTGCTGTTCCTCACCGCCCGGGAGAGCGTCGAGGACCGGGTCGCCGGCCTGTGCGCGGGCGCCGACGACTACGTGCCCAAGCCGTTCGACCTCGACGAGGTCGTGGTCCGGCTGCGCGCCCTGCTGCGCCGCTGCGACGCGTTGCGGCCGGACGCCTCGCTGCTCGTCGTCGACGACCTGACCCTCGACGAGGAGACCCGGCAGGTGCACCGGGCCGGCACCCCGGTCCGGCTCACCGCCCGGGAGTTCGAGCTGCTGCGCTACCTGATGCGGCACACCGGCCGGGTCCTCGGCCGGGCGGAACTCCTCCACAACGTCTGGGCGGAGGAGGCCGACCGGCACCTGAGCATCGTCGAGAGCTACGTCAGCTACCTGCGCCGCAAGATCGAACGCGGCCGTCCCGTCCTCATCCACACCGTGCGCGGCGTCGGCTACCTGATGAAGCCCGCCGCGGCGAAGCGATGAGACGCCGCCCGCGCCGCCCGCACCGGCCGCGCAGTCTGCGCTCCCGGATGATCCTCTCCAGCAGTCTGCTGCTGGCCGCGCTCTCCGTCGTGATCATCGCGATCTCCGGAGTGGCCCTGCGCACCTACCTGATGACCGGCCTGGACCAGCGCCTCGACGCTCTCGCCGAGCACTCCTCGGCCGCCCGCGGCCAGATCGGCGCCCCGACCGCGGGGCTGCCCTACCTCAGGGCGTTCGGCGTCCCGGCCGGCACCATCGGCGTCTCCGTGGCCGGCCGGCACGCCACGGCCACCGTCCGCCACGCGGCGGTCGTGGACGGCACCGGGAGACTGGCCGCCCCGACCGCCGGCCAGCGCCGGATCCTCGCCGGCGTCGAGGCCGACGGCCACCGCCACACCCTGGACCTGCCCGGCCGCGGCACCTACCGGGTCAAGGCCGTGCGCGCCGACACCCGGAACACCGAGATCACCATCGTCACCGCCGTGTCGGTGCGGCCGGTGGACCGGATGCTCGGCCGCCTGCTGGCCGTCGAGTCGGCCAGCGCTGCCGCCGCCCTGCTCGTGGCCGCGCTGATCGGGGCCACCGTGATCGGCCGTCAGCTACGGCCGCTGCGGCGCGTCGCCGCCACCGCCACCCGGATCTCCCGAGAACCCCTCGGACACGGCGCGGTCCGCGCCCTGGAACGCGTCCCGGAGACCGACCACGGCACCGAGACCGGCCGGCTCGCCGAAGCCGTCAACCGGCTGCTCGGCCATGTCGAGAACGCCCTCGCCGACCGCTACGCCACCGAACTGCGCATGCGGGACTTCCTCGCCGACGCCGGCCACGAACTGCGCACCCCGCTCGCCTCCGTCGCCGGCCACCTCCAGCTGGTGCGCCGCGCCCCGGAGCCGGCCGCCCCGCAGGCCGCGTACGCGCTGGGCCGCATGGAGTCCGGCATCGGCCGGATGCGCACCCTCGTCGAGGACCTGCTGCTCCTCGCCCGCCTGGACACCGGGCGTCCGCTGGCCCGCGAGGAGGTCGGGCTCGGCCCGCTGCTCGCCGAGGCCGTGGCCGACGCCCGCGCGGCGGGACCCGGCCACCGCTGGGAGTTCCTCATGCCCGGCAACCTGGTGCTGGTCGAGGGCGACCCGGACCGCCTCCACCAGGTCGTCGCCAACCTCCTCGCCAACGCCCGCACCCACACCCCGCCCGGCACCAAGGTCACCGTCACCGTCCGGACCGCCGACGACCAGGCGCTGATCCGCGTCGCCGACGACGGCCCCGGCATCCCGCCCGACCTGCTGCCCCGCGTCTTCGAACGCTTCGCCCGCGGCGACGCCTCCCGCTCCCGGGCCACCGGCAGCAGCGGCCTCGGCCTCGCCATCGTCGCCGCCGTCGCCGCCGCCCACGGCGGATCCGCCGAGGCCGGCAGCGAACCGGGCCGCACGGTGTTCACCGTACGGCTGCCGCTGTGCCCGGCGTACGCCGGTGAGGTGAACCCGCCCCGGAAACCCATTGGACGCGAACTCCCCTACGGGCGAGGCTGGTCGGCTGTACCGGCAGCGGAGAGCACCGGGGAGCGACAGGGAGACGGGACATGACCAGGGTCTGGCTCATCACCGGCGCGAGCAGCGGCTTCGGCCGGGCGCTCGCCGAGGCCGCGCTCGCCGCGGGCGACACGGTCGTCGGCGCGGCCCGGCGCCCCGAGGCACTGGCGGAGCTGGCCGCCGCCCACCCCGGCCGGGTGGACCCGGTCCGCCTGGACGTCACGGACACGGCGTCGATCGAACCCGCCGTACGGGACGTGATCGCCCGGCACGGCCGGATCGACGTCCTCGTCAACAACGCGGGCCGCACCCACGTCGGCGCCTTCGAGGAGACCACCGACGCCGAACTGCGCGACCTGTTCGAGGTGCACGTCTTCGGCCCGGCCGCGCTGGTCCGGGCGGTCCTGCCGCACCTGCGCGCACAGCGCTCGGGGGTGATCGTCCAGATGAGCAGCATGGGCGGGCAGATGTCCTTCGCCGGCTTCTCCGCCTACAGCGGCACGAAGTTCGCGCTGGAGGGCATGTCCGAGGGGCTCGCCGACGAGGTGGCGGAGTTCGGCATCAAGGTGCTGATCGTGGAGCCGGGCGCCTTCCGCACCTCGCTCTTCGAGAGCAGCCGCGCCGGGGCCAGTTCCGACACCGGGGTGTACGCCAAGGTCGCCGGGACCCGCGCCGCCGTCGAGAGCGGCGACGGCAGCCAGCCCGGCGACCCGGCCAAGGCCGCCGCCCTGATCCTGGCCGCCCTGGACACCGAGAAGACCCCCTTGCACCTCCCCCTGGGCAACGACGCGGTGACCGCCGTACTGACCCAACTGGACTCCGTACGAGGCGACATCACCGCCTGGGAGAAGCGAACACGGGCTACGGATTTCGCATGAGCAGGCCGAGCGGCAGCGCCTCTCAAGGGGCGCGGGGAACTGCGCGATCAGCCCCCGCGGCGCCGCAGCCGAACGACACCGCAGCGCGCCGCTCCGGCTACCCGGCCACCGCCGGCTCCGTCACCCACCCCACCGCCAGCACCAGCCGGCTCTCCCGGTGCACGGCGAGGAACCCGAACGGCCGGTCGAAGGCGGCCCGCACCACCGTGGACTCGTACGGGTACCGCGGCGCCCCGCCTCCCGGCGCCGCCACCACGGCCGTGACCGCCGCGGCCCGGAAGCCCAGCGGCCCGAACTCCGCGACCGCGGACTGCCCGGCCGCCCCGATGGCCAGCGGCGCGGCACTGATCCCGGGGAAGTGCCCCTCGCGGGCGTCCGCGGCCGTGGTGAGCCCGAACAGCCCGTGCAGCTGGAGCAGATCGTGGTCGGCCCGGACGGTGAAGGCGGGGACGGTCACGTCGAGCCGGATCGGGTCCGGGGCGACGGACGGCTGCCGTTCCACGACCACGCCCGGCCCCGCCGGCCCGTAGGGGAGCTGCCCGCCGGTCGTCACCGGCAGGGCCCGCTCCAGGACGCCGATGCCGGTGTGCAGCACCTGCCCCGGGGCCATCCCCTCGGCGCCGAGCACCAGGTGCACGTCGAGGCCGTTGTCGCCGAGGACCTTCACCGTGGTGACGTGACCGTCCGGACCGGCGGTCACCCCGATCCGGTCGGGCCGGACGCTGCTGCGGTGCAGACCGGCGAGGTCCCGCCCCTGCCAGGGCCCGGAGCCGGGCCGCAGCACCGTCTCCCGGAACGGGTGCTGCCAGTCCGTGCGCACCGCCAGCGCGGTCGCCAGCACCAGCCGGGCGTCCTCGGCCAACTGCACCGGCAGCCGCTCGACCAGCCCCTCGGTGCGCTTCGCCGCCCACGCGTCCAGCGCCGCCCGGGAGGCCGCGGGATCGGCGCCGAGCACCCCGTGCGTGTCGGCCGGCAGCCCCGCCGCCCACGGCTCGCGCAGCTCCAGCGCCCGGTCGGTCCACAGTCCCAGAGCCGACCCGACGCCCGGCATCGAGTCGAGCCCGTCGAGTAACTCCCGCGCACCGGCGGCGGCTTGGTCGGCTTGCCTGCCCACGGCCCGGGCCAGTTCGTCCCGGGCCGGGCCGGTGGCGCCGTCGGCGAGGAAGGCCAGCAGCGGCCAGACACCGGCGGCCGAGAAGACCGTGCCCTGTCTGGTCTGCCGCGCCCAGCGTGCGGTGAGCGCGTTGACGGCGCTGACGGTCTCGTTCATTCGTCGTCCTCCCAGGGGAACTCGGGGAAGGGCAGGGGATCCGTGACCCAGCCCGCCGCGAGGACGAGCCGGGAGTGCCGGTGCAGGGCGAGGAAGCCGAAGGGGCGGTCGAAGGCGGCCTTCCCGACCCTCATTCCGCCCCCGTTCACGGCGCGCTTACGATGCGCGCAGTCGTACGTCAGTTCAGCCGTCCGTTTCCGCGCGGCCCGACGCCCCCTCAGGAGCACGGTACCGGTGTCCATACCTCCGCCCCCCGGTCCCCACCAGCCACAAGGGCCCTACCCGCCGCCCCAGTCGGGCCCGCCGCAGTACCCGCAGTACCCGCAGCCGCCGTACGGGCAGCAGCAGCCGCCGTACGGGCAGCAGCCGCCGTACCCGGGGCCGTACCAGCCCTGGGGGCAGGGCTACGGCCCCTACCCCCCGCAGCCGCCCGTCAACGGCCTCGCCATCGCCTCCCTCGTGCTCGGGCTGCTGTGCTGCCTGCCGGGGGTGGGGCTGGTGCTGGGGCTGATCGGGCTGGGGCAGATCCGCAAGCGGGGTGAGCGCGGCAAGGCGATGGCGGTCATCGGGTCGGTGCTCTCCGCGCTCGGGCTGGCCCTGTGGGTGCTGGTGCTGGCCACCGGCGGGGCGGCGGAGTTCTGGGAGGGCGTCAAGGAGGGCGCGAACGACAGCTCCAGCCTCTCCCTGTCCACCGGCGACTGCTTCGACACCGCCGACGGCACGCTCACCGGCGACCTGGTCTCCGACGTCGACGTCGTGGACTGCGAGAAGGCCCACGACGGCGAGGTGTTCGCCACCTACCGGCTCAAGGGCTCGGACTACCCGGGCGACGACGGCGTCGGCGACTCCGCCGACCGGCGCTGCTACGCCCTGGAGGACGGCTACGCGATGGACGGCTGGGCGATCCCCGGCGACGTCGACGTGTACTACTTCACGCCCAGCGCGGACAGCTGGGGGTACGGCGACCGGGAGGTGGCCTGCGTCTTCGGCAACAGCACCGAGGGCCGCACCCTGTCCGGCTCGCTGCGCAACGACGAGAGCGTGCTGGACAACGACCAGGTCGCCTACCTGCGCGCCGCGCACGTCCTCAACACCGCCCTCGACACCGTCCCCGAGGCCGAGTACGTCGAGGACGACCTGCCCGGCTACCGGCAGTGGGCGAACCGGGTGACCACGGCCCTCGGCAAGCAGACCGCGACGCTGCGCGCGCACGACTGGGGCCCGGACGGAAAGAAGCCGGTGAACGACCTGGTCGCGGACCTCGACAGGGCGAGGACGGAGTGGGCCGAGGCCGCGAAGGCCACCGACGCGGACGCCTACTACGCCCACTACGACAAGGGTTCGGCGCTCCTCGACCCGAAGCGGACCGTCACCGCCCGCAAGGCTCTGGGCCTCGCCACCACCCCGCCCTCGTACGACGACGGGGGCTCCGGTGCCGGCAGCGGAGGAAGTGGCTCCGGCATGGAGGTGTGATCGCGGCTATAACGGGGAGAAAGTGCCTGCGTAAAGCCTCCCCGAACCACATGTCATCACATCGAGTGATTCTCTGGCCTTTGCTTGCACCGCTCAACCCACGGTTGCCACGCTGTTGCTGTCTGTACAACCTGATGGGAGCGGCCAGTGACTTTCGGTGAGCAGCCGGCGTATCTGCGCGTCGCGGGTGATCTCCGCAAGAAGATCGTCGACGGTTCGCTGCCGCCCCACACCCGGCTGCCCTCGCAAGCCCGTATCCGCGAGGAGTACGGCGTCTCGGACACGGTCGCCCTGGAGGCCCGCAAGGTGCTGATGGCCGAGGGTCTTGTCGAGGGCCGGTCCGGCTCCGGGACCTATGTGCGCGAGCGGCCGGTGCCCCGGCGGGTGGCCCGCTCCGGGTACCGGCCGGCGGGCGGCGCCACCCCGTTCCGGCAGGAGCAGTCCGACGCGGCGGCGCGCGGCACCTGGGAGTCCAGCAGCGAGCAGGCCGGGGCGGGCGCCGCCATCGCCGACCGGCTGGGCATCCACCTGGGCGACCGCGTGATGTGCACCCGGTACCTGTTCCGGGACGCGGGCGAGCCGATGATGCTCTCCACCTCCTGGGAGCCGCTCGCCGTCACCGGCCGCACCCCCGTGATGCTGCCCGAGGAGGGCCCGCTCGGCGGGATGGGCGTGGTCGAGCGGATGCGCGCCATCGACGTCGTCGTGGACAACGTCACCGAGGAGGTCGGCGCCCGTCCCGGCCTCGCCGAGGAGTTGCTCACCCTGGGCGGGGTCCCCGGCCATGTCGTCCTGGTGATCCAGCGGACGTACTACGCCTCCGGCCGCCCGGTGGAGACCGCGGACGTCGTCATCCCGGCCGACCGCTACCGGGCCTCTTACCACCTGCCGGTGAGGTAGGCGGGAATACCACCTCTCCGTGAAGTAGCGCACACCCTTGCGATGGTTGACGCCTTCACGACCCGGGTCCGGACCGGTGGCCGCCGCTGGAATCCAGCCGTTCTCCCAGGTGACCCGGCCGTCCTCGGTGTGCCCGCGACCCGAAGCGCGGGGCGCGCGAACGGCGCATTCGTCGTCGTGCGCCCCCACCGTTCTGGCTGGTTGCGTACCTCTTTGTGAAAAGGCGTATTCGCTGCGTAAAGGTTAGGCGTACGCTCGGGCATATGCGGAGTGCGGTTTCCTTAGCGGGGCGGGGATGGACGGGAGCCGGGAGATGCGGAGGGGCGCGATGACGGAAGGCACGGTCTCTCTCCCCTGGCTCGTCATACGGCAGGACGACAACGGCAATCGCTACCGCGTCGGCCGGTACGCGACCCGGGCCGAGGCGCAGAAGATCGCCGACAGTCTCGACGACCGCGGACACAAGCAGCTCTACTGGGTCGAGCGCATCGGCCACAGCAACGGGGACGGGGCCACCCGGAACTGACCCTCCCGTAGGCTCCGGCCCATGAGCGAACGGATCGTGGTGGTCGGAGCAGCCCTCCTCGACGGCGACCGCCTCCTCGCGGCCCGCCGCAGCGCACCGCCCGAGCTGGCCGGCCGCTGGGAGCTGCCCGGCGGCAAGGTCGAGCCCGGCGAGACCCCCGAGGACGCCCTCGCCCGTGAACTCCACGAGGAGTTGGGCATCGAGGCGGAGCCCCTGACCCGCGTCCCGGGAGAGTGGCCCCTGCGCTCCCCGTACGTCCTCCAGGTATGGACCGCCCGCCTCCACCCCGGCTCCCCCCAGCCCAAGCCCCTCCAGGACCACGACGAACTGCGCTGGCTCACCCCGGCCGAGATCTGGACCGTGAACTGGCTGGACCAGGACATTTTGGCGGTGCGCGAGGTTGCGGCGATGGTGGGCGGAGAGGGGGCAGGGGCGAAGCCCCGCCCCCTCTAGGGGCGCGGGGAACTGCGCGACAAGCCACGACGCACCCGCGGTCGCCCGACTTGCGCGCCCCCCGAACTCACAGGCGCACGGCCCTCCCGGCGTAAGCCGTTCGCACCACAGCGCGCCCTCTCCCGCGGTACTGCCCCCCGGTAATCGGGTATGTGCCCATTAACCCCACGAAACCGGACAGTGCCGGGCTCGCAGCCAGGGGAAGCGACTGGGAAGTGATCGGTGTGATCGACACTGACACCGTCGAGTGGACCTTTCCCGCGGAACCGGGCGCCGTGCGCACCGCCCGTACCGCGGTCCGAGACCAACTACGCGGCTGGGGCCTGGACGGCCTCGCCGACCTCACCGCCCTGCTGGTCAGCGAGTTGGTCACCAACTCGCTGCGGTACGCCACCGGCCCCATCGGCGTCCGCCTCCTCCGCCCCCCGGGCCTCGGCGACACCCTGCGCGTCGAGGTCTCCGACCCCCTCCCGGACCCGCCGCGCGAGCGCACCGCCAGCCCCGACGACGAGAGCGGGCGCGGCCTCCAGCTCGTCGCGGGCTCCTCACGCAGCTGGGGTACCCGCCCCGGGGACAACGGCAAGACGGTCTGGTTCGAGCTGGCCGTACCCGGGTGAACGGGGTGAACGGGGTGTACACGCAGTGCTACGGCGTCCACCCTCAGGAGTGGCCGATCAACGCGTGCCGGAGTACGTGATTCGACGGCGTGTTCCCTGGTTAGAAGACTGGAAGTGTTGTCACGGTCCGGTCCGGAAATCGTCGGGACCGTGCTGTGATCGTGAACACCGTGTCAGGCGGCACCGTAGTGCTGGATACTGCGGGCAGCCGCACCCGGTGACCGGTGCCGGACGCGGTGAGCTGGAGGGGACGGTTCGCGTGAGCGAGATACCAGCTAAGGCCACGGAGTCCGAGGACCCGTCGGACGGCGCGAGGGCGGGGACCGCGGGGACAGCCGCGGCCCCTGGCGACGCCATGTGGCAGAGCAGCCCACCCGGCTCGATCTACGACTACATCAAGGTCGCCTCGTTCTCCATCGGCGCCGGCGGCCTGGTCGACCAGTGGAGCCTGCGCGCCGAGCAGATCTTCGGCATCCCCGCGGAGCGGGCCGTCGGCATGGATCCCATCGAGGCGTTCGTCGACCCGGACCTGCGCGAGCGCGGCCAGCGGAAGATGGCCGAGATCCTGGACGGGCGGGAGTGGACCGGCGTGGTCCCGTTCCGGATGCCTGACACGGCGGACGGCGAGCGCGGCGAGGAGGGCCTCGCCGAGGTCTACGTCATGCCCACCCGCACCGCCGAGGGCGAGAACGCGGCCGTGTGCATCGTGGTCGACGTCCGCACCCTGCGCAGCATCGAGACCGACCTCGCGGCCTCGCAGTCGATATTCGGTCAATCTCCGTTCGGCTTCCTGCTGATCGACCCCGACCTGCGGATCCGCCGCGCCAACGTGCGGTTCTCCTCCATCTTCGGCGGCACCCCCGACGACCACCGCGGCAAGGGCGTCCACGACTACCTGCCGCGCTCCGAGGCCGAGCGGGTCGCGGCCACCATGCGCCGGGTCCTGGAGACCGGCAACTCCATCACCGACATGCACGTCACGGGGTTCGTGCCGGGCTCCGAGGAGCGCCGGCACTGGTCCATCAACCTCTACCGGGTGCACAGCGGCACCGGCCGCCCCATCGGCATCGCCTGGCTCGGCCAGGACATCACCGCCCGCCGCGCCGCCGCCCGCGAGGCCGCCGCCGCCCGGCGGAATCTCGCCCTCCTCAACGAGGCGGGCGCCCGCATCGGCAACTCCCTCGACCTGGAGACCACCGCCCGCGAACTCCTCGACGTGGTCGTGCCCGGCTTCTGCGACCTCGCCACCGTCGACCTCTACCAGGGGCTGCTGGCCGGCGACGAGACCCCGCCGGGACTCGCCGACGGCAGCGCCGAACTGCGCCGGGTCGCCTTCGCCAGCGCGGTCTCCGACGCCCCCTTCGTGGGCGGCGGCGCCCCGGTCGCCGTCGGCGCGGTCCACCACTACCCCTTCAACTCACCGTGCGCGGACGCCCTGCGCACGGCCCGCCCGCAGCACGTGCCGGCGGCGGAGGGCGGCCTCGTCCAGTCCACCCTCGCCGTGCCGATGGTCGCCCACGACACGGTCGTCGGCCTCGCCCAGTTCGCCCGCACCAAGGGCAGCGAGCCGTTCGGCGACCGCGACCGGGAGCTCGCCGTGGAGCTGGCCGCCCGTGCCGCCGTCTGCATCGACAACGCCCGCCTGTACCGGCGCGAGCACGAACGCGCGCTGATACTGCAACGGTCCCTGCTGCCGCCCGGCGACCCCGAGGCCTCCGGCCTGGACATCGCCTGTCGCTACCTGCCCGGCAACGCGGCCACCGAGGTCGGCGGCGACTGGTTCGACGTCATAGAACTCCCCGGCCACCGCACGGCGCTGGTGGTGGGCGACGTGATGGGCCGGGGTCTGCGCGCGGCGGTCGCGATGGGCGAACTCCGCACCGCGGTCCGCACGCTGGCCCTGCTCGACCTCGAACCGGCCGAGGTGCTCTCCGCGCTGGACGAGATCGCCCGCGGCCTCGGCACCCCCGGCGGGGTCCAGCAGGCCACCCGTACGGCCCGCCAGCCCCGCGACGCCGACCTCTCCGAGGTCTACCTCGCCACGTGCGTGTACGCCGTCTACGACTCCGTCACCAGGCGCTGCACCTTCGCCAACGCCGGCCACCTGCCGCCCGTCCTCGTGGAACCCGGCGAGGCCGCCCTGATGCTCGACGTGCCCCCCGGCATGCCGCTCGGCGTCGGCGGCGAGCCCTTCGAGGAGGTCGAGGTCGAACTCCCCGAGGGAGCGTTGCTGGCGCTGTACACCGACGGCCTGGTCGAATCCCGCGACCACCCCCTCGACGAGGGCCTCCAGGCCTTCGTGGGGGCGCTCACGGACCCCGCCCAGCCCCTGGAGGACGTCTGCGACCACGTCCTCAACACCCTCGACACCCACCACGGCGAGGACGACATCGCGCTGCTGATGGCACGTGTACAGGGACTGCCGGCCGACTCCGTCGGCGACTGGACGCTCCCACGCGAGCCCCGCAGCGTCGGCCGCGCCCGCGAGTACGCCCGCGGGCAGCTCCTCACCTGGGACCTGGAGCCGCTGGTCGACACGACGGAACTCCTCGTCAGCGAACTCGTCACCAACGCGCTGCGGTACGGCGAGGGCGAGATAAGGCTCCGCCTCCTTCTCGACCGGACCCTGGTCTGCGAGGTCTGGGACTCCGGCCTGGTCCAGCCGCGGCGCCGACGCGCCCGGGACACCGACGAGGGCGGCCGTGGCCTCCAGCTGGTCGGCCTCCTCAGCGCGGCGTGGGGCTCACGGCGGACGCCGCGCGGCAAGACGGTGTGGTTCGAACTCCCGCTCCCCGACGGCGAGACAGGCCTGACCGACCCCGCGGAGGCCCTGCTCAGCCTGTTCTGAGCGGGCCGTGGTCATGGCGCGGGTGCGCGGGGGCTGGTCGCGCAGTTCCCCGCGCCCCTTCGGCACCGCCCTGTACGAACTGGCGGCCTGGCTCATCGCCCTACGCCCGGACCTCGGCCCGTGGCTGATCGGAAT